>CAYXVB010000112.1:0-12080 GCA_964467785.1 uncultured Bacteriovoracaceae bacterium | reverse complement strand
TGTGGGTGAAGCCCTTGCCGGCGCGTCCGGCTTTGGCATTGACACCGATGTCCTGAAGTTCCTCGCTTCCGAAATCAGAGAAGTACAGGGTAAGGGCATTCAGATTTCAATCGTGGTCGGTGGTGGCAACATCTTTCGCGGCGTCAAGGGCGCTACGAAGGGGATGGATCGCGCTTCAGCCGACTACATGGGCATGCTGGCGACGATGTTGAACTGCCTCGCCCTTCAGGATGCTCTCGAGCATGAAGGCGTTCACACGCGCGTGCAGTCCGCCATTAACATGCAGGAGCTGGCCGAGCCCTATATCCGCCGGCGCGCGATCCGCCACCTGGAGAAAGACCGGGTCGTGATTTTTGGCGCCGGTACTGGCAATCCGTATTTTACGACCGATACGACCGCCGCGCTTCGCGGCATGGAAGTCGGTGCCCAAGTCGTTATGAAGGCCACCAAGGTCGACGGCGTTTATGACGCGGATCCGGAAATTTACCCGGATGCCAAGCGCTTTGACGACGTCACTTATCTGGAAGTCCTTCAGCGGGGTCTAAAAGTGATGGACTCCACGGCGATTTCGCTGTGCATGGATAATCACCTACCGATCATTGTTTTTGATATGAATAGCAAGGGTAGTCTCAAGCGCGCCGTCGCCGGCGACGCCGTGGGCACCTTGGTTCATTGAGAACGTAAAGTTCAAAGGAGACTCTCGCGATGTCTAAGGCCGTAATTGATCAGATGACGCAGAACATGGATAAGGCGATCCAGTCGCTGAAAGGCGATCTGGCCAAGCTTCGCACGGGACGTGCTTCCACTACTTTGGTGGATTCGATCCAGGTGGAATATTACGGCTCGCCGGTTCCCATCACGCAGGTGGCGAACATCACGACTCCTGACTCGCGCACCATCCAGATCGCGCCGTGGGAAGGCGGCATGACTGGCGCCATTGAGAAGGCCATTTTGGCTGCAAACATTGGCCTGACTCCGCAGAACGACGGCAAGGTCGTGCGTGTTCCGCTTCCGCCGATGACTGAGGAGCGCCGTAAGGAACTCGTCAAGCAGGTCAAGCGCATGGGCGAGGACACAAAGGTGGCCATCCGCAATCAGCGCCGTGACGCCAACGAAGGCATCAAGAAGGAAGAAAAGGCCAAGACCCTTTCCGAAGACGAGGCCAAGAAGGCTACTGACTTAATTCAGAAGAAGACCGACGAAAAAGTCGTCGAGGTCGACAAGGTTGTCGCCGCCAAGGAAAAGGAAGTACTGACCGTCTGACCGGCGATCAGGTGGAGGGGCTGGGGCGATGAGTCCGACAGCAGTACCGCGGCACATCGCGATCATCATGGACGGCAATGGCCGCTGGGCTCAGCGCCGTGGCCATCCGCGAGTATATGGGCATGTCCGCGGCTCCTCCCGTGTGAAGGCGATCGTCCGTGAGGCGGGTGACCTTGGCGTCAAGGCGCTTACGCTTTACGCCTTTTCCACGGAAAATTGGACCCGCCCCGAGGCGGAGCTCAAGACGCTTTGGAAGCTCCTCAAAAAGTACCTTGAAAAGGAAGTGGATGAGCTCGATCGCGAGAACGTGCGTTTTCGGGTGATCGGCGAGATTGAACGTCTGGAGCCTTCGCTTCGCAAAACTGTCGAGGCCGCGGAAGCCCGTCTTTCCAAGAACTCCGGACTTGAACTGGTTTTCGCGCTATCTTACGGATCGCGCCGGGAACTCGCCCGCGCGGCTCGGCTGTTTGCAGAGGATGTGGCTACGGGCCGGCGTCAGGCCTCCGAGATGAGCGAAGAACTCCTGGAGAAATACCTTTGGACGGCCGATCTGGGCGAGTATAGCGACGTGGATCTCGTGATTCGAACCAGTGGCGAGCAGAGGATCAGCAATTTCCTTCTCTGGCAGGCCGCTTATGCGGAGTTGTATTTCACGGACAAGTGCTGGCCGGATTTTTCGATTGAGGATTTTCGCGCGGCCCTTTCGTCGTATGTCGGTCGTGATCGTCGCTTCGGGGGTGTCAGTCCGCTCCGAACCGAACTGAAGCAGGGTCAAACGCAGGTTTGTATCGCGCAGGCCGAGGAGAGTTGAGTCGACAGTGCGCGTCTCATTCGGCGTGTCCGGCAACGTTTCCGCCCGAAAAAACTTCCAGATCCACTGGCTTCGGTAAGGCATCGGAAGAGAATCACGACATCTCACTTTCAATCCCGTACTCGTGATATAGAATCGTCCGAATGAAGAGCCTGATACGCAAAGGGGGGGGCGCCCCTTCGGAACTGTCCTTGAGAGTGGCGACCGCTGTCCTGGGTGTCGCGGTCCTGATACTGTTGATCGCCTTTGGCGGCTGGCTGGGGATCTGCCTGCTGACGGCCGCTTTATCGCTCACAATGGTCGATGAGTTTTCGAAGCTTGTCTTCAAGGCCGAAGACCGGCTGGTAAAACGATACGCTTTGCTGATCATTAGCTGGCTGGTTTCTTTCTTTAACTTCTTTTTGCCCCGGAGCGAGTACGAGCTTCTGATCTTCTTCTTTTTGGCGCTCTTCGTATGGTTCCTGAGCTTGGCCAAGGGCCGTAAGGAGCAGGAACTCCTACAGCATTTTCACGAGCTGCAATTCGCGCTTTTCGGTTTGATTTATCTTGTCTTTATCCCGTTGTTCCTGCCGCGCCTGCAAGCCCTACCTTTTGGACAACACTGGGTGATGCTGTTTTTTCTGATCGTTTGGGCGGGGGATACGCTGGCCTATTTTGTTGGCAAAAAGTTCGGCAAACGGAAGCTCTATCCTGATATCAGTCCAAAAAAGTCAGTCGAAGGGGGCCTAGGCGGGTTGGCGGGCGGCGTCATCATTGCGTTGCTTTATAAGTTGATCTCTTTTTCTGCGCTCCCATGGGTTGGGGTCGTTGTCGTCCCTGTTCTGGTCGGTGTGTTTGAGCAAGTGGGCGATTTCTGCGAAAGTTTCCTCAAGAGAGCCTATGGCGTCAAGGATTCGGGCAGCCTTTTGCCCGGCCATGGCGGGGTTCTTGACCGGTTTGACGGGGTGGTCTTCAGTCTTCCCGTCATGTATGCTTGTGCTCGGATTTTCATTTGATTTTCGCTCGGAAAGGGATCACCGCGCATGTCTTTGATCGATACACTTCTCGTCTTCTGGGGCAAACTTGGCCCCTTGCTCAAAGCGGTGCTAGGCTTCGTCATCATTCTCGGGCCTCTCGTGTTCGTACACGAATTGGGGCACTTCCTTTTCGCGCGCCTTTTTAATGTGAAGGCTGAAGTCTTCTCGATCGGGTTCGGTCCACGGCTGTTGAGCCGCAAGTGGGGCGAAACGGATTTCCGACTTGCCGCGATTCCGCTGGGGGGCTACGTCAAGCTCCTCGGAGAAGATCGCGAGGCCGAGATGCCGGCGGAGCTTGCCGACCGTGCTTTACATCGCCAGGCTCCGTGGAAACGCTTTTTCATCTTTTTCGGCGGACCGCTCTTCAACTTCATTTTCGCGATCCTTGTCTTCATGCTCATCTTGGTGATCGGCGAGAGCCAGCCGGCAAGCGTGATTGGCCGCGTTCTGCCTGGATCTCCTGCGGAAAAAGTTGGCTTCCAAAGCGGGGACCGAGTCATCTCGATCGAAGGGACTCCGGTTCATCGCTTTGAACAGTTTTACAGCAAGATCAATGAGAGCCCCAATCGGGAGCTTGTCGTCGAGGTGAAGCATCCGGGCGCGGAGAAGGTGTCCAAGATCAGCGTCATACCTTCGGCGCAAAAAGGGTTCAGTCAGCTGGGCGAGTCGACCCACGTGGGCGATATCGACGGCCTGTTGCTTAACCCGCGCGCGACGCGAGTGGGCGTCTCGGATCCAGCGAGCGTGGCCGCCCGGGCAGGTCTTCGCACCGGTGATCAAATCGTGTCGTTCAATGGCGCCGAGGTCTCGACCTGGGAGCAGTTCGACAGCCGCTTTGCAGCGCTTGCGGTCGGCTCAGAGGCCAAGTTCGAAGTGGTCAGCCCGCAGGGCGACACGGTGACCGCGGCGGCTCAAGCGATCCCGCAGGGTCCGCGCCGCAACGTGACTCTGAAGAAGGTCGATGCCGCTTCGCCTGAGATTCAGTGGGGTTTGCGCTCCTCCGAGCTATTCGTCGAAAAGGTCCTCGACGGTTCGCCTGCCGCTGGGATGGGCCTCAAGGCGGGCGATCGTCTGGTAGGAGTGGGCACGGTGGACGTGCGCAGCTTCTACGAACTGAAAGACGAGATCCAAAAGTCCGGTGAGGCCTCCGGTCAAGTGACGTTGCGTTGGGAGCGTGACGGCCAGGGGATGACCGCCACCGCAAAACCGACCGAGACCGAGGTCAAGGATCCGGCACTTAACAAGTCGAGGACCTACACCATCGGTGTCACTCCGCAGCTCGTTGTCGTGGAGCCCGAAATGGTCGTCGAGCGGATCTGGAATCCGATTCGCCTCGTTTACGAAGGCACCTCCCGGATGGTTACCCTGACCTGGCGCAACTTCCGCTCGATCGGCAAGATGCTCACGGGCGAAGTGTCCTCCAAGACGCTCGGAGGGCCGATCCTGATCGCCAAGATTGCGGGCGACTCGCTGGCTCGCGGACTCAATACGTTCTTGTCGACGATGGCCCTTCTGTCCATCGGCTTGGGCGTGCTCAACATCCTGCCGGTGCCGGTGCTCGATGGTGGGCACATCCTGTTGCTCGCCGTGGAATCGGTGCGCCGCCGTCCGCTCAGTCTCAAGGCGATGGAGTGGGTGCAGGGAGCCGGTCTCGCGCTGATTCTCGCCCTGATGGTTTATGTGTTCGTGAATGACTTTTCGCGGTTCTGATTCGTGAAGCTGCTGGCCTGGGATACTTCGTCGAAATCGGGCGCCATTGCTGCGCTGGAGTGGGATGTCGCTGATCGACAGGGCTGGGCCGGAGTACGCCTGGTGGGGGAATGGTCCATCAATGTGGACGCCGCTCATTCGGAACGCCTCATGTGGGGCATTCACACGCTGCTGGAATCCGCGGGCTGGAAGCTCGATGAGGTCGATGTTTTCGGTGTTGGAGTGGGCCCCGGAAGCTTTACTGGATTGCGAATCGGCGTGACCACGGCGCGAACCCTGGCGCACACTCTCAACAGGCCGCTAGTGGGTGTATCGAGTCTGGCCGCATTGGCTCGTCCCGCGGCGCTCTGGCTGGGACTGGACATCTCCGCGGCTCCCGAGGGTGGAAGACCACAAAAACGCGGGCGGGAAAAGGCTCCGCCCGTGGTGCTGGTTGCCGCGACGGACGCGGCAAAAGGCGAACTGTTTTCGATCTGGGGGGCGCCGCGCTCCATTCGGGATTGCGTATCAATGGCCGGAGGAGCGGGTGGAGCCCAGCTAGGGCTCTGGAAACGCGGTGTGGAGGAGCAGGTCCTTGCTCCCGCAGAGCTGGTCAAGGCGATCCAGCGAAAGATGAGCGCTGATCGCACCGCCGCGGAAGTGCGTTGGGCCGCCGTGGGCGAAGGACGTCGTCGCTATCCCGATGTTTGGGCGGAACTTTCTTCGGAGCTTGAAGTGGAGATTCCCGTTCCGTTTCGGGACCAGGTTCAAGGCCGCTATGTAGCGATGCTCGCATGGGAAGCTTATCAGGCCGGCCTGGCCCGTGAGGCACTTACGGTGCATCCTCGTTACGCACGCGCCGCTGACGCCGAGATCAAGCTCAAGGCAGGTTTGCTCAAGAAGGCTCCGACTCGTGAATGATTGGGGTCCGCTTTGCGCGCTTGGTTCCGCAATGACCTGGGCGCTGGGCTCAAGTGGCTACTCCCGCATGGCGCGCGACCATTCGCCCTTTGCGGTCAATTTTTCTCGCGCGCTGGTGGCTTTGCCGCTCTTCCTTGTCGCCGTGCTTTTCAGCGAAGGCGGCTGGGGCGGAGCGATCGCGGCCTTTACGCAGATCACGCATGTTCAGTTGGCCTGGTTCGCGGTTGCGATCGTGGCGAGCTACGGAGTAGGCGACGTACTGTTCCTTTGGAGCACGCGCGATCTGGGGGTTCCGGGCGCGTTGGCGGTTGCATCGAGTTTTCCGATACTGACTGCGCTTTTTGGCTTTATTTTTCATGGGCAACGGCTCGCGCCGCTGCAGATCGTTGGGCTATTCACGACGGTCGCGGGAGTGGTGTTCGTGATTCTAGCGGCTTCGAAACCACTGACCGACCACTCGGCAGGGCTGCGCGATCCTCGAAAAGGCGTGATGCTTGCGCTGGTGACGGCCTGCCTTTGGGCGCTCAACAGCTATGCGGTGGCGTTGGGCGGACAAGGCGTTAGCGTGACCGCCGGGAATTCCGTGAGAATGGTGATGGCGATGCTGTTTAGCTTCGCCTTTGGGCGCGCTTTGGCGCCTCGAATGGCGCCGGTGATGCCTCCTCGCGAACTGGTCCGCTGGTCTTGGCTCTTTGCGTTGGAAGCCTTTGTCGGGTCGAGCCTGTTTTTTTATGGCCTATCCCACTCGTCGCTGGCTGTGGGCTCCGCTTTAGCCTCGCTGGCGCCAGTGCTTTCCGTACCGGTGGCGTGGTTGATGAGGACCGAGAAGTTTTCGCCGCAAAAGACCTTTGGCGTCTGCATGGTGGTCACGGGCATTTGGATGCTGTTGGCCCTTTCCTGACGGGCTCTTGAGTTGAGTCGGTCGGCTGGATGGGGTAGGGTCTATGCCGATGCGCAAGATCTACATTGTTCCCAATCTCGTCACTACCGGCAACATGTTCTGCGGGTTCTATTCGATGGTGGCATCCATCCATAAGGACTTTACGTTGGCGGCTTGGGCGATCGTGGCGGCACAGGTCTTTGATGCGCTCGATGGACGAGTGGCCCGCCTGGCCCGGGCGACCAGCCGATTTGGCGTGGAATATGACAGTTTGTCGGATCTGACGAGTTTTGGGATGGCGCCAGCCGTGCTGCTCTACCTTTGGGCGCTCGAGCCTTTTGGTCGACTGGGTTGGGGGGCGGCATTCTTGTTCCTGGCTTGCGGCGCGTTGCGCTTGGCCCGCTTCAACGTGACGACTGAAACCGCGCCCACAAATTCTTTCCAAGGTTTGCCGATCCCGGGCGGAGCCGGCGTGGTCGCGACGTTCGTGATTTTTTGTCAGGCGATGGATTGGGCAGGCTTCGAGAGCTTCGTTCTGATCATGACTTTTGTCCTCGCGGCGCTCATGATTAGCATCGTGCCGTTCCCTTCATTCAAGGAAGTGAACTGGCGTTCGCGTGCCAGCTTTGCCTATCTGCTCGCGGGCTTGGTGGCGATGGTCTTGATCGCTTCGCGGCCTGAGATCATGCTTTTCCTGCTACTTGCATTGTACGTTTGTTGCAGCCTGCTCTGGAACGTCTGGCGCTGGTTCAAAGGCGCTTCGCCGGGCAAGTCGGCCTCCTGAGCGGGGCCTCGCAAGCGGATTGGACGTCGTAAGGTTCTGATTGGGGCGGCAAAGCTACGGAGGATAGTTTAATGACGAAGAACACTTTGACGGTTGCGGTCGTGGGCGCCACCGGTGCCGTGGGGCGCGCTCTCCTATCGATTCTCGAGGAGCGCAACTTTCCGGTTGGTGAGCTGGTGCCTTTCGCGTCGGCCCGTTCCGAAGGCAAGCCGATCCGCTTCGCAGGCCGCGAGTTCAAATGCCGTGCGCTCAAGACCGGCTGTTTCAAGGGAGTGGATATCGCCTTCTTTGACGCCTCTGATGCGGTGTCGAAAGAGTGGGTGCCTCAGGCCGCCGACGCGGGAGCCTGGGTCGTTGACAACTCTGGCGCTTTTCGGATGGATTCGGACATCCCGCTGGTGGTTCCTGAAGTCAATGGCGGGCTCCTGGCCGCGCGGACTCGGAGTGGCTCGACACGGGAGCGGATCGTCGCCGGGCCAAATTGTTCCACGGTGCAGCTGGTGGTCGCGCTTGAGCCCATTCGCGCGCGCTGGGGACTCCGTCGGGTCGTCGTCAGCTCCTATCAGAGCGTGAGCGGCGCTGGCACCGCCGCCATGGATGAACTGACCACGCAAACATCGGGAGTGCTGAGCAAGACACCCGTTGCACCCAACGTTTTTCCGCACCAGATCGCCTTCAACTGCATCCCGCAGATCGGCGGTTTTTCCGGGGCTCTGGGGGCTGAAGGTTACACCAGCGAGGAGCAGAAGATCATGTTGGAGAGCCGCAAGATCCTCGCGCTGCCGCAGCTTCGGATTACCGCGACCGCGGTTCGCGTGCCTACCTATCTCTCTCATTGCGAATCAGTCCAGATCGAGTGCGATAAGCCATTTGAGGTGGCCGAAGTTCGCTCCGTCCTCGAAACCGCGGATGGAGTCCAGGTGCTGGACCGGCCCGAGAACTCTCAGTACCCCATGGCGATCACCGGGGCGGGACAAGACCCAGTCTTCGTGGGACGACTTCGTCGGGACATTTCGGTCGAGAACGGTTTGAGTCTTTGGGTGGTTTCCGATAATCTGCGGAAGGGAGCCGCCTTGAATGCCGTCCAAATCGGTGAAGTTTTGGTCCAGCGCTAGTCTGGTAGGTGTCGCGGCTCTTGCCGTGGCATCAGACGCGTTTGCTACAGTCACGTTGACTCCGGTCCGCTTGGACGGCACGGAACTCGCCAACGTCAGCAGCAACACGGCTTACTACCCGGCATCCTTGACCGAATCGTCGACGCTTTTCCTCGATTCGGTCGACACGACAATGCCGCCGTCCATTCTCTCGCTAACGGCGAGCCAATCGGAGCTGGCAACAAGCCGGAGCAACTTGATCGTGCTCATGGTGGAGTCGGACAAGATTCTTGCAACGCCAGCCTCTCCTCAGCAGCTGGTGATCACGCTTTTCGCGGCTGGCACCGCCGGCACCCAAATCGTTCCAATCGCTTTCACTCAGTCCGGGACTTTCAGCCAGACTGGCGGCTCCTCATGTTCCTCAAGCTCCTATTGCCAGGGCAGCGATATTCCTAGCAATAGTGTTACCTATTACCTTGCCGCGCAGTACGCTTCGCGTGCCAAAGTCGAGATCGGGATTTATCCCGCGGACATCTGCACTTACTATTCAGTCAAGTACGGCGGCTCCGCCTATGGCTGCAGCGGTTCCACGGTTCTTACCGCGGGCGGTGCTAGCACCATGCAGCTTACCGCCCAGATCGACATCGCCACGACCGCTGGTGCCGCAGGCGACACCACCAAGTCGCAGGACTCCACCGCCACTGCATTGAGCCTCGTATTCGAAACGACGGGACCGACCATGACTTCGGCGAACTGCCCTTCCAGTTCGACTTTTTATTTTCCCGGAGATGGGCAGATCTCTATCGATGCCACGCCGTTTTCCGCGTCGATCAGCACGGGAGCGGCGCCGACTTCGAGCCTGATCGTGGTGGCCAATGACAATAACGGCGTCCCGGTCCGCACTAGCGCCTACGCTTCTTCGAACTCCCTTTATGTACGTATCCCGGTCGGAACGAGCAATCAGATTCTCAGCGGTTTCACGAACACGACGACCGGCAGCGATCACCAGTACCAGCTCGGCTACATGATTCGCGACTATGCGGGGATGGTGGGAATAGCCCCCTCCGGATGCACGACCTCAAACGTACAGACGTCCTCGATTCCGGGTTTTCTAAAAAAGAGCAGCTGTTTCATCGCGACCGCGGCGTATCGCGATCCCGACGCGGCGCCGGTGCTCATGTTGCGGGAGTTCCGCGATCGCATTCTCCTGCGACATGATTGGGGCCAGGCCTTTGTAAACTGGTATTATGATTGGTCGCCCTCGGCCGCCGAGTGGTTGATGGAGAATCCGGTATTTCGCTATCCTGTGCTGGTCGTGCTCGTCCCTGTGGAGTTGTTGGCCTGGTGTGCGCTCCATCCGGATGATGCCGCGCTTGCGGCAATCGCGCTGGCCGGAGTTGCCTCGCTGGTGCGTCTCAACCGTAGGCGCGAGACCGGTCGTCAGGGAGGGCGCGCATGACCTCCCGCCCGCGCCTTAAGGTTTCGGTAATTCTGGTCAGCACGATCGCGTGGAGCTGCGCTTCGACGCCGGTGAGTGAAAAGCCGGCAGACGGCCAGGCCGCCGATTCGGGCTCGCAGACACCGTTCATCGATCGCATTCGTTCTGAGATGAGGGCTGAGGAGTCCATGCACGAGGCGGGCGGCAGCCCGACGCCTTTCCTCGATGCTCGGCGAAAAGCCATGGCCGAAGAGGATCTTGTCGAGGGGAAAGATGTCCATGGCGCTTCCGGAGCCTCGGCAACGCCCTACATCGACCAGCTCAAGCGGGAAAACCCTGCGCTGTCGGAGCCGAAACAATCCGAGGAGTATATTTCGAAGCTTCGTTCCCAGATCGGCGACGCGCCGGAGGGAGGCGCTATTGCGGCGCTCCATGAGGGACGCTCAGAGTTGCACGCCAAATATGCGGGCGAGCCCAGCGCGGCGTTCGGATTTCGATACGGCATCTCAGTGAGTCGCAACATCTCGGGAGACAGCGCCGCGGTGTCGCAGTCCTTCGACAGGATCTATGGCAGCAGATATGCTCCCGAGCTGACGTTGTTTTATAACTGGCAGCTTCTACGCGCTGAAGGCATTGGCAGCCTGGGGCTCGCCGCGAGCATTGGGATCGGCTCTTTCCAGGGCAACGGGAATTTTGAATTCAACCTGGCAAAGCCCGATGGCTCGGGTAATTTCTCGTCGGAATCACAGACGAAGTTCCAGTTCTTCGAGCTGCCTCTCGTGGTGGGCGCGGGCGCACGACTGTCGGTGCTCAAGTACCTGCAGCCTTACGCCATCGTCGGGCCCGCGATCGTCGGGTACGCGGAAATGCGAAATGACAAGGTGGCCGGTCATCGGGGTTTCTCGCAAGGTCTGCAGATGACCGGCGGGGCCGCGATCCTTCTGGATTGGATCATGCCATCGCAGCGTTGGGATGCGTATTCGACGAACGCTATTCATCACACTTACCTTACTGTCGAATATACGCTGCTCACGCCGCTGGCAGGTGACGTGAGCTTCAACACGAGCGGCCTGACCGCTGGCATCACTTTCGAGTATTGAGCGCCGGACATGATGGACGATTCATTGGAAGGCCCGGTCGCCGAAAAACACAAATATGCCGCTCTGATCGCCTACGAGGGCACGCAGTACTGCGGCTGGCAGCGTCAGGCTGCGGCTTCAGGCTTGCAACCTTCCATTCAGGAAACGATTGAACAAGCGATTCTTCGGATCACCGGCGAGTCACCAGCCGTAGTGGGCAGCGGTCGCACTGATTCGGGCGTGCACGCCGTAGGGCAGGTCGCGCATTTCGTCCTTTCCCGCAAGAAGTGGGAACCTTGGGTGTTGGAGCGGGCCCTGGGCTCGCATTTGCCGATCGACATCAGAGTGCAGCGGATCGCGCACGTGCCTTTGGATTTCCATTCCCAAAGGAGTGCGCTGAAAAAGCAGTACAGCTATTACTTCCAGCAGGGGCCGTCCTCGCTGCCTCATGTTGAACCCTACAGCTGGTGGATCCGCAAAAAGCTCGATTTGGATGCCATGAATGAGGCTCTTTCCTATCTGGTCGGTGAACACGACTTCAAGCCGTTTCAGGCGCGCGGAGCTCGGCCCGGGCCGACAGTCCGAACGATCCTAGAGGCCGAAGCGGTCGTCGAGCCCTTGGCCTTTCCGGGGGGCCAGAGTTCCCAGGCTCATTTTGTCCGGGTTCGCCTGATGGGGACAGGGTTTCTCAAACAGATGGTGCGCGGAATCGCCGGTACTCTGTTGCAAGTGGGCGAAGGGCGCCGGCCCCCGACCTGCACCCGAGATATTCTGGCCTCGGGGATTCGAAAAGACGTTGGCCAAACCGCTCCCGGGCGGGCTCTTTGGTTGGAGCGGGTTTGGTATCCGGAGAAGTTTGATCTGCAGTATTAGCGATGCCGGCTATGGGCGAGCGGACTTGAACTTGGCAAAGAGCGGCTCGCAATCGAGATCTCCTTGAGCAGCGCCTATTTCAATGCGGGCGCGAAGCGCAGGCTCTAGCTGGTAAGTTTGCCATCCTCGCTGTACTCCCTTCCACTCGGTGAGCCAGCGGTTCAAGGTGGGAATCCAGGCTGGGGATTTGGACTCCTCCGCAATTCGAATCATTTGGGCGATCTCGAACGAA
>CAYXVB010000111.1:0-12135 GCA_964467785.1 uncultured Bacteriovoracaceae bacterium | reverse complement strand
TAACGCTCGGAGCATTTCCGGAAAGACGGAGCTTTACCCGTGCGCACCCATCAATAACGGCTCGGACATGAATGTAAGATCCCGCTTGCGGGAGATCGTCTCGAAGAATGCCACCGCCTCATCCCAGAGCTGCTCCGGATCGGGAAGCGAAAAGACCTTTTTGCGGACCTCATGGCAGCCCGGGAACCCCGAGGAGTACCAGGCCAGGACCTTGCGCGCATGGATCATCGCATTGCGCGGGTTCGGATAGGTCTCCGTGAGAAGCTGTTTTTGTTCGATGATCAGGCCAACGTAGTCCTCGGGACGCAGGAGCTGCATTGCATCGCCGCTCCATAGAGCGGCGGACTGAGCGAACAAGAACGGATTACGAAGCGCACCCCGGCCGATCATCACCGCCGCGCAACCGTAGTCACGCGCGCGACGGACTGCGAGTTCCGCGGTGGTGATGTCGCCGTTGCCGATGATCGGAAGCGGGCTCTTGGCGGCGACCTCGCCGATGAAATCCCAGTCCGCCTCGCCGCTGTAACCCTGTGCACGGGTGCGGCCGTGAATCGCCACCCAGGTCACGCCTGCATCGCGAGCCGCATGAATCACGTCCAGCGCGTTGCGCGATCCCGCGTCCCAGCCTGTGCGGATCTTGATCGTGACGGGGATCTTGACCGCCTGGACCATCGCCTCGAGAATTTTGCCGAGCGAAATCGGGTCTCGACACATCGCTGAGCCTGCGCCCTTTTTGACCACTTTGGGCACTGGACAGCCCAGGTTCAAATCGACGAAGTCCGCGCCCAGCTTTTCGATGTGCTGCGCGCCTTTGACCAAATGTTCAGGTACCTCGCCAAAAATTTGAAGCCCCACCCGCCGTTCCTCTTCGTGAAAACGGAGCAGGTCGTGGGTTTTCTGGCCCCCATATTCAAGGCCATTGGCGGATACGAGTTCCGAGATGACGAGCGCGCTCTTCTTCCGGCGCATCAGCCGGCGAAAAGGAGAATTGGTGATCCCGGCCATAGGCGCGAGGATAAACGGGTGCTCGAGCTCGAATGGCCCCAGGCGGACGGGATGAGGTACTGCGATTTTCGACATCAGAACTTCCGGAGGGCTTCGATTTCCGCACGCTCTTTAGGGGCGTCCTGGGTCAGGTTTTCATGGCCGGAGACCGTGATGAGGATATCATCCTCGATCCGTACGCCGATGGTGCGGTATTGAGCGTCCGCCTCCAGATCGTTCGGCTGGATGTAGAGGCCGGGTTCGACCGTAAAACACATGCCCGGCTCCAGGGCTCGCGGCTCGCCATTCTTGAGGTAGAGGCCGACGTCATGCACGTCCATACCGAGCCAGTGGCTCGTACCGTGGGGGAAAAAGCGCTTGAAGCCGCTGCTCTTAATGAGCTCGTCACGATCCCCTTTGAGTAGCCCGAGCGAGAGGAGGCCTTCGGTCAACACTTCGCACACGTGCTTGTGGATGTCCGGAAGCTTCGTGCCCGGCCGGCACATCGCGACGGCTTCCTTCTGGGATTTCAGTACCAGCTCGTAGATCGTGGCCTGGGCCTTGGAAAAGGCGCGGCCCACCGGGAAAGTGCGGGTGATGTCGCTGGTGTAATAACCATGTTCGCCGCCGGCATCGATCAGGAGTAAATCGCCGTCGCGCAGCGGCTCGTTATTAGAGCGGTAGTGCAGGCAGGTGGCGTTTTTTCCCCCCGCGATGATGCTGCCGTACCCGACGCGCTGACAGCCGTTCTTGCGGAAGTAATAGTCGACCATCGCCTCGACTTCGAATTCGTTCATGCCGGGGCGGACTTCGACCATGGCGGCCTTGTGGGCGGCAGCCGTGATCCGGCAGGCCTTGCGAAGCAGTTCCGCTTCTTCGGCCGACTTGAAGAGGCGCATCTCACCGAGCGTCTCAGCGGGATCGTGCAACGGGGAAAGCGGCTTACCGCTGCGCCCCTGGCTGGCGCGGTATTTTTCGAGCGCGGCGAGCACCTTGCGATCGGTCGCTTCGTGGTGGCCGATCCGGTAGTAGGTTTCCTCCGTGCCTTTGAGCAATTCGGGCAGTTTGGACTCGAGCTCATCGATCGGATAGGCTTCGTCGACGCCGAAAATTTTCAGAGCGCCCTCGGTACCGTAACGCTCTCCTTCCCAAATCTCCTTTTCGGGATCGCGGCGACGAACAAAGAGGATCGTCTTACCCTTGGCGAGCAAGAGGAACGATTCGGGCTCTTCGAAGCCCGTCAGGTAGTAGAAATTACTTTCCTGGCGAAACGGGAAGTGGACATCTGGGTTGCGGAGCAGCTCCTCGCTGGAAGGGAGGAGAAACGCTGCCGTCGGGTGGGCCTGCATCAGCCGGTCCCTGCGTGCCTTGAAATAGCCGGGTACGTGTGAGAGAAGCATAGAAGACGCACCCTAACATGAAAACAAAGCCAAATCAGCCAGTTCGCGGAGTTGTCTTCGATCTTGACGGTACCTTGGTCGACTCGCTTTCAGTGACCTTCGCCGCATTTAACCATGGCATTGTGAGCCAGGGCGGCATTCAGCACGAACCGCTGGAACTTATGAAGTATTTTGGCCCGGGCGAAGACAAGATCTTTGCCGCCATCCTGGGCTGTGAACGCAAGGCCGAGGACGCCTACCTGGCCTGCCGACAATACCTCGATGACAACCTGGACCGTGTCCCGCTCCATAGCGGCATCCTGGACCTTCTCGAGGAGCTGAAACGACGTTCGATCCCGATTTCGATCTTCACCGGTCGCAGTTGGAACACCACCGAGGTCATCCTCAAGTACCATGGGATGTTGGACCGCTTCGTGACCGTGATTGCCAATGACCACGTCGGCAACCCAAAGCCATCTCCCGAAGGTCTACATCTGGCGCTCACTCGAATGAATATGGAGCCTTCCGAAGTACTTTTCGTCGGCGACACCTGGACGGACATGCGCGCCGCCCAGAGCGCTGGAGCGCGAGGCATTGCGGCGCTGTGGGACCTCATGGCCGACCGCGACCAGATGGCTGCATACGCTCCATACCACTATGTGGAACGACCGGCCGAAATCCTTCAGCTCGTCGACTGAAATCGATTCCCCAGGCACTCGCAGACGGCGATCCCATCAGGGATGGGCCTGAGGCGAGGTATTGGGCTAATGGGACCTTTCAGAGCAAAGAGGTCCCATTAGCCCAATCGCCGCAAAACAGTCACCCGAATCAGCGCTCGACCGGCAAACCGGCCATCATCCAGTCTCCCATGCCCCCGCGGCCAACGCAGACGAGGTTATCGAGACCTGCCTGTTGGAGAGCGGCAAACGCCATCGAAGCGCGACCACCGGCTTGACAATGAATGTAGACCGTCTTGAATTTTTTTAGATCCGCAACATGCTTTAAAACGATGTCTACCGGAATATTCTTACTGCCGGGAACATGTCCGTTGCGGAACTCCTCTGGGCTGCGGACATCCAAAATGAGCTCATCAGCGCTCAACTTGGCCAGCTTTTCATGCAACTCCTTCATCGAGATATTCTTCATGTCTATCCTCCTCAGAGATTCGTGTTGTTACGGATTACGTTCCAAAGGCGATAGCCGCCCAGGAGATTCGCGGCATCAAAGTTGTTCTGCATCAACTGTCTAACTGCAAGATAGCCTCGGACGCCGATCTCACAATACGTCACGATCTTGCGATCTTTGGGAATCCGGGCAAGGTTGCTGCGAAGCTGATCCACGGGGATGTTTTGCGCCCCCGGGATAGAGCCCCGCGCAAATTCCTCTGCGCTCCGGACGTCGAGGAGAAAAGCCCCTTCCTCCTTCGCGCGCGGCAACTGGTCCAGAGAAATCGCGGGATGGTCTCCCCGGAGAATGCCCGCCGCAACCGTGCCGACGTGGTTGACCGGGTCCTTGGCACTAGAAAACGGAGGTGCATAGGCGAGATCGAGGTCCTCGAGATCGTACACGGTCCAGCCGGCGGCCAGCGCGGTGGCCAGAACATCAATACGCTTGTCCACGGACTCGCGCCCGACCACTTGCGCACCGAGAAGCCCGCCATCCCCTGGGTGGAAAAGTATCTTGAGCATGAGCTGCTCGGCGCCGGGATAGTAACCCGCGTGGGATTTGGAATGAATCACGGCCTTTTCGTAAGGGATATTGTTTCGTTGCGCAGCTTTTTCGGAAAGCCCCGTGCTGGCCGCCGCGAGACCAAAGACCTTGACGATGCTGGTACCGAGCGTTCCGCGATATCGGGTGTCGCGTCCCGAGATCACGTCCGCCACCACGCGTCCCTGTCGGTTGGCCGGGCCCGCCAGCGGAACACGGCCGATCGCGCCCGTCACGCGATCACGCACTTCGACCGCGTCCCCAACCGCGAAAATCGCGGGATTCGAAGTTCGCATCCGGTCATCCACCGCGATGCCACCCTGGGGCCCGAGCTTGATCCCCGCGGACGCGGCGAGCCGGGTCTCTGGCTTGACTCCGATGGCAAGAATCACGAGATCCGTCGTTAAGTCCGGCCTGCCTTCAAGCGTGAGCACGAGCCGCCGGCCGTCCTCGCGAATTGCCGTGAGGTTGACCCCTGTGAATAGGCGCGCGCCATGTGAGCGCATTTCTGTTTGGAGAAAGGCCGCGATCTCCGAGTCCAACAATCCCATGACATGAGGACCCCGCTCGATGAGCGAGGTTTCGATTCCGCGCTCAATGAGGTTTTCGGCGGTCTCGACACCAATGAAGCCGCCTCCCACCACTACGGCACTTCTGACACCCTGGGTACGGATGTATTCCATGATCCGGTCGAGGTCCGGAACGTTGCGAAGCGTCAGCACGCCTGGGAGATCCACTCCCGGTATGGGCGGCCGAACTGGCTCCGCGCCGGGCGAGAGGACAAGGTGATCATACGACTCACGAAATACCCGGCCAGTTGCGAGATCCTTAAGTTCGATCTCGCGGTTAGCGGAGTCAATCGACATGGCCTCAGTCCGGGTCAGCACCCGAACATTGAAACGTTCGGAGAACTCCTCGGAGGTAAACAAAATGAGTTCCTCGCGGTCTTCGATCTTTCCGCTGATATGGTACGGCAGCCCGCAGTTGGCGAAGGAGATGTAGGGGCCGCGCTCGACCATGAGGATCTCAGCCCCTTCGTCCAATCTCCTGAGCCGGGCCGCAGTCGATGCGCCCCCAGCAACTCCACCAATAATCACGACCTTTTTGCGCTGGTTCAAACGATGCCTCTTCAGTCAGGGCGCCTCGGCGCCGCATTCAAGTTATGATATTACTATATTGTAATACGATCCATTAGTCAATAGATCACTTGAATACTGTGAGCACCGCCCGCGGGACGCCAATCAGGCCGCGCGACGCTCCATTGCGGCTGCGCGCGAATCCGTCGACCGCTCCAAAGTCGTTTGCGAAGCTCCCAGCTTGTTTCCTGGCTCCGCTCCATCGCGGGCCCCGTAAATGAGCTGGTTGAGCGACTGCACCGAGCGCATCAAGGATTCGGCCTGTGCTGAAAGCTCTTCGGCGACCTGTGCAGCTTGCTCGGTGGCAGCGGCGTTCTGCTGAGTGGCCTGCTCGAGGCTCCGCATCGCACCGGCGATCTCCATGCACGCCCGCGGATTGCTCCTTGGTGGCAGTGGAGATCTCGCCAGAAAGCTGTGCCGATGAGCTTACCGTCGCGACGATCTCCACAAGGGCCTCGCCGGAAGCCCGCGCGACCTCGTTGCCGCGCACGACTTTACTCCGGCCTTCCTCGATCATCTCCGCAAAAGCCCGACGATTTTCTTCGACAAATGCCTGCACTTTCTTGGTGCTCGCATCGAGCATCGAGGAAATTTCACGGGCTGCGGCGCCGCTCATGGCGGCGAGATTTCCTACCTCCTCGGCAACGACCGCGAACCCTTTGCCCTGCTCGCCGGCACGAGCCGCCTCGACCGAGGCGTTGAACGAAAGAAGCTTGGTCTGGAACACGATGTCGTTGATGACTCGGGTTTTGGCATCAATCTCGGCAATGACCTGAATGATGGACGCCAGGCCCTCGTTGGTGCGATCAGTTTGAGCGGCAATCTTCTGATTGGCTGAATTAATCTCGTCAATCGCGCGGATCATCTCCTGCGTCGCCTCCTGGCCCCGTGCAGCAATCTGCTTACTCTTCTCCGACTCCTGAGCCGCGGTCCGGGAGTAATCGGCATTTTTTTGAATTGTCGAGGTCATCTCATCGACCGCGCTCGCGGTCTGCTCGATCGACGCGGCCTGCTCGGTGGTGGAACTAGACAGTTCCTGCGAGGAAGACGCAACCTGGCGAGAAGCAGAAGTCACTTGGACCGCCGCGCCTTCGAGCTCCGCGATGACCTGATTCATGGACCTGGATAGCGCCCGTAAAATCAAGACGGCGAGGCTCGCACCGAAAAGAATCGATATCGACGATACAATCAGAAGTTGCATGCGGGTTTTTCCATACGCGACTTCAGCTTCGTCGGCCGAGAGCGCCATCCGCTTTTCAGCGAGATCGGCCAGGGTGTCCTGATATTTGAGCGCCTCCCCACGAATCCCGCGCTCCTCAGAATCGACGAGCGTAAGGGCATCCGCAAACCTACCCTGGCGGACATGAAGATCGATGACCTTGCCTGACACTTCTCGGTATTTATCGAGAAGTTGGCGGTACTTATCCATGATCTCCCGTCCCTCTTCGAGGCTGTCCTTAAGGTAAGTTTCCAGGTTAGAATTGGCATTAGCCCAAAGCTCTTGACGCCTCTTAAGTAGAGTTGCGTGCTCCTTTGAATCCTTCGAGAGCAAAATGTCGCGCTCATTGATGATGAGCTGGCGCTGATAGTCGCGGGCTTCATTGAGCTGTTCCACCCGTTTGGCCATCGTCCTGCCGACAAAGTCGATGTTCCTCTTGAGTTCGCCGAGATTGAAAAGACAAACCCCAACAATGACCAGCATACCTGCGCAGAACGAGCAGAGAGCGACCGAAAGCTTCCTATTGAGACTGAGATTTTGAAAAGTATTCATGGGGAAACTATCGGCGAGATACTTCCACCAGTTTACGAACTATTTATGATTTAAGAAATATTTTTTGAAAATATCTATTTATTACAAATATATTAATTTCATTTTGGTTAATAAAACTTACCTCTGCCACCTTGGATATCCCGCTACGACCGATAAAAAACAAAGGCCCCGTGCCGGATCGCTCCGTCGGGGCCTTTGCAAGTGTTCGCAAAACAAATCAGAGATCGCTGGTACCGAATCGGATCGTGAAACCGGCCGTCGCCTGGTAATCATTTCGGCTCATATCCGGCCACTGACGGAAAACAACGGTCACGCCCGCGTTGCCTTGAATCTGCTTGCCCAGTGCCACGGAGAGACCGGCCCCCGCATACGGCTTGTACTCGATCGGATAGACCGTGGTCACGCCGTCAGTCGTCACGGTCGACTGCTGTCCCTGCACCCCTGCCCGCGCGAGCATGCGGATCAACTTGCCCAGGCCGATGGAAGACACGAGGCCGACCTTGAGGCGGTCGTCCTGAGTCGACATCGAGGAACCCGGAAAAGCTTCGGTGTCGTTGGCGCGAGTATACTCGGCCTCGGCGGAAACGAGCGGCAGCCCCGCACGCAACCGCGCGCCATAAAAGAAACGCGTCGTGGTGTGCTGCGACGGAAACAGCTTTTGCACCTGCTCGTAACCGGCAAGCGGCTCAAGCGCGATGCCCAGCTTAGCGGCAAGAGCTTCGCTCGGCGTGGCTACGCCGGCCATTGCCAATGCGGCCACTGTCCAGAGCGCGAACTTATGCCTTGAGAACTCCTCGGCGGATCTGATCCCGTTCAATGGCTTCAAAAAGAGCACGGAAATTTCCTTCCCCGAAGCCCTTGTTACCTTTTCGCTGGATGTATTCGAAAAAGAAGGGCCCCAGGATCTCTTCGGAAAATATCTGCAAAAGATAACCAGTATCGTCGCCGTCGAGCAGGACGCCGAGCTTTTCCATTTCGGTCAGGTTTTCGGTGACTCCCGGCACGCGGGTGGGGATCGCCTCATAATAAGTATGGGGAACGGTGAGGAACTTGAAATCTTGGCGACGCAAGCCCTGGAGAGTTCCCGGAAGATCGGTCGTGAGGAAAGCCAGGTGCTGCACGCCTGGGCCCTTCATGCGATTGACAAATTCCTGGACCTGGCTTGCAGCCTCGGTGCCCTCGTTGATCGGCACCTTGATCCGGTGGTCCTCGGACTGAACGACGTCCGACACGAGCCCGGTACGGCCGGTGCGGATATCAAAGCTGCGAGTCACGACGAAGCCGAAGACATCTTTGTACCACTGCACCCACTTCTTCATCTCGCCGATGCCGACATTATTGGTGAGGTGATCGATCACGCGGATGTTCATCGGTGACGGACTCTCGAGGCGCGAGGCCACGAGACCTTCGTCAAAGAGCGCTGGTGCGTGATTGCCGCGCGGGGATTTGCGGGTCATGAATGCATAGCGCACGTTCCCCGGCGTAAAGATCTCGGCACGGGTCACGGCGCCTTCTGCCGTTTCAAAAGTCTCAGGCGCGCGGGCGGGACGGGCGCCACGAGCGACGGTCTCCTGATACGCCTTGGCGGCGTCATCGACGTCGATGGCGAGCACGCAGATGCCCTCGTCCTGTTGACGAAGAAACTGCGTGCAATACTGCTTCTCTCCAGCCACCGAACCGTCGGCGACGGTGAGCAGGATACGGACGAAACCCTGGCCGAAAAGCACGCTATGCGTCCCTTTGGTCGAGAGCGTGCGCTCGCCGAGCTTCTCGAAACCCATACGGGTCATGATCGAGGTCAGCGGCTTAAGGTCCCGGACGATGTATTCGACGTGGTCGAATCCCTGATTCTGAATCTTCATGGCGCGAATCCCTCCCCAGTTCATCGCGATTGTTCGAGTCGGGAGGACCGTACCGGTTTTGTTGAGATTCGGCAAGTGTGCGACGCGTTATTTCACTTCCGGCAGTGAGCCGCCGCAGCCAATATACCGGCGGTCGCCCCAGGTTTCGCCTGCGTGATAACCATCACGTTCGAGCTTGAAGACGTCCTGCCCAAGATTGTTCCAGTTGGTGCAATAGACGCGGTCCGCCTGACGGATCGAGAGCTGGAGGGAGCTTGCGGTTTCGAGCGAATGCAGATCGCCGAGCTGGCGTGGAGTCGCACCCAAGAGACGCTCAACTCCCTGGGCGAAAGACGAGTCCTGGCCCATCCGGGTGAGATAGACGACGCGCTTGCAACCCAGGTTTCTGAGCACGAGAGTGGGCGCGAGATCAGTCCAACCGGCGGCCGTGGCCATTCCGGCGCGCGGACCTGCCAGGATAGCCGAGAGCCCGGGTTCCGCCGGGGAGCGCTGAAGCGCGACCCGCCAACTGGTTTCGCCAAGGGCCCTTCCCTTGGACGTCTTGAGATCGGAGAAAAGCTCCTTGCGAGTGGCGATTCGGGAATCGCTGCCACCGCCATAATAGCCAAAGCCGACTTGATCGAAGAGCTGCATCGGACGCGCGCGCTCAAAGCCCTGACCGGAAACATAAGCCTGCCACTCATCGGAAAGCGATTTCATCGCCCCCGGACCCTCGACTACGGCCAACGAAACGAGGGCACGGAAGCCCTGCCCACCGACCCGATCATCGATGCGCGAGGCAAATCCGCCCGGCGTGCGCAGCAAGTTCGTGCGATAGGTTTTCATCAAAACGACAGCTTCGGCATGACAGGATCCCTGCATACCCTGAGCTTGCGCAAGCTCGCTCCAGCTTCGGCCCCGCGCGAGAGGTGCGCAACGGTCCAGAAAACGCTGCATTCCCGGCGCATCGTAAAACGCCCCACGGCCCGCATAAAAGTTGCCTACGCGACCGACACGATCGGCGACTTCGCTAAAAGATAGAATGCCCGGACGGAACAAGATGGCCTTGTCGTTCGCGTCGAAGTTTCCGAAGGTGCGAATCCCGCTGACGGCTTCCTGGAGCCGGAATTGCTGGCCAGGGCCCGCATCCCTGATAAACCGAACGAAGTCGGGGTTGACGAGCGCGCGGATACTGGGCCGCTCGATGACACCATTGACTTTCGCGAGCAGCATGGAGAGTTGAGCGGGAGTGACGGCCGATCCGGCGGGAGCGCTCGCAAGCCGCTGTTTTTCTTCCATGAGGGACTGCCCAAGACCGATCAGAGCGCTGTAATCATCGTCATTTTTGACGACATCGAGATAGGCGATGAGTGACTTCATGAGGAGGGACGCGCGAAGAGCGGTCTCCGCCTCAGAGCAAGCCCGCGTTCCGCCGGCGCAGGCCCTCAACTGCGGATTGAGAAGGATGCTTTCATAAAGAAAGAGCGTGACGCTGGCCGAGCTACCTCCCGCGCCACCGTCGAAAAGCCCTTCTTCTTCGAGAAGTCGGCCCATGGCCGACCAGTGGGCCGAAACCAGCTCGCCATTGCCGCGAATCGCGATACAGCGGTTTGGAGGAGTGGTCGCCGCCTGTACCGGCGAATTGAGGGCCATACAGGCAAAAACGAACAGCGGCAGCGTCTTACGGAAAAGCATGATCGCTTCTATCTTATAATTGACGCACCAAGTCAATGACTGAGATCTAAGGAGGTGCCCTAGCTACTGAGGCTAACCGCTCATCATAAGCTTTCGACCTCTTCGGGATGCCCCCTGAGCATCGAATCGCGCCAATCGATCAGTTCAGA
Source organism: uncultured Bacteriovoracaceae bacterium (assembly GCA_964467785.1). Taxonomy (GTDB): domain Bacteria; phylum Bdellovibrionota; class UBA1018; order UBA1018; family UBA1018; genus CAYXVB01. The sequence goes on along the minus strand of CAYXVB010000111.1, from coordinate 1,473 downwards.
ACCGGAGTGCTGCTGGCGCCTGAGGACGCCCCCGCACCGCTCAGCTCGGAGGCGGCCTGCATGTGCCGCGACTGACGTTCGTAGTCCACGTAAGTGTAACCGTGCAAAACATCTTCATAGAAGTTCTGCAGCTCAACGCCTTCACGCGGCTTGATCACGCCTTCGCGAACGCGGGTTTCGATCTGCTCCTTGACGCGCTTTTCGAGATCGGTGGCGCTGTACTGGATCCAGGAAAGGACGCCGGCGATATTGTTGCCCTTGATCACTTCCTCGATGTAGTAGCCGCCCGGTTCCGTCTCGTCGAGAAACACGTGCACTTCATTGACGCGGCCGAAGAGGTTGTGCAGGTCACCCATGATGTCCTGATAAGCGCCCATCAAGAAGAACCCCAGATAATAGGCCTCGTTCTGCCTGAGGTTATGCAGCGGGAGCGTGTCCTTGATGTCGCGCAGGTCGATGAACTTGGAGACCTTGCCATCGGAGTCGCAAGTGATGTCCACTAGCGTGGACTGGCGCGCCGGCTCCTCGTCGTGACGATGGATCGGCACGATCGGAAAGAGATGGGAGATCGCCCAATGATCGGGCATCGACTGGAACACAGAGAAGTTGCAAAGGTACTGGTCGGCGAGATGCTTGTTGAGCGCCTCGACTTCGTCGGGGACGTACTTGAGACCCGCGGCGTTCTTGTGGATGACCTTGCAAATCTGCCAGAAAAGATATTCGACCTTGGCCTTGTCCTCGAGCGAGAGGAAGCCGAGCTTGAACATCGACAAAGCCTCTTCCTTGCGCTGGAGGGCGTCGTGGAAATGCTCGAGCAGATTCTTCGTGGAAAGATGCTGCGAGAGGTAGCGCATCTCCTTGACGACGTCATCCTCGTCGGGCGTCTCGGCCATCGCCATCGGGGTCGCCCCGACTTCGATCGAACCAAACACGTTGACGAGCAGGACCGAGTGGTGCGCTACGAGCGCGCGACCGGTCTCGGTGACGATGGTCGGCTCCGGAACTTCCTCGGATTGGCAGATTTCCTGGATCGAGTAGACAACGTCGGAGACGTATTCCTGCAGCGAGTAATTGATCGAACTGTCAAAGCTCGTGCGAGAACCGTCGTAGTCGACGCCCAAGCCCCCGCCCACGTCCAGGAACTCAAGATTGAGCCCCATCTTGCGCAGCTTGGAATAGATGCGGGTCGCCTCTTTGGTGGCGTCCTTGACGGTCTTGATGTTGGTGATCTGCGAGCCGATGTGAAAATGCAGGAGCTTAAAGCTATCCTGCATGCCTTCCTGGCGGAGCACCTGCACGGCGTGCAGCAGCTCGGGGGTAGTGAGACCGAACTTGGCGAACTCACCGCCGCTGGACTCCCACTTGCCGCTGCCCTTGGAATAGAGCTTGGTGCGGATGCCGATGAGCGGGGTGACGCCCAACTCCTTGCCGACGGCGATGACCTGATAAAGTTCCGAGATTTTCTCGACGATG
>CAYXVB010000110.1:0-12157 GCA_964467785.1 uncultured Bacteriovoracaceae bacterium | reverse complement strand
ACCGGTTCGCCGATGGTCCATTTTCGCGGGATTTAGCGCGCACGGATATCAGGCTTTGAGCTGAAAACTGAGCGCGTCTTCCAGCCATTCCTTGGAGCAAATGTCGACCAGGCGGGCCGCGTCGCCGCCGCCGAGGTCACGGATGAGGTGGTTCGCCCACTTCCAGGCCCAAACGTAGTGGCAGAAAATCGGGAGGCGCGGTTTGTAGGAATCCGGGCTGTAGAACATTCCCCAGTCCGCGTCCGGACCTTCGCGGAGCGCGGCATGGATCACGCGGTCGATCGCGGCGCCGTGTTCGAGGACTTTTCGCAGGTCGGCCTCAGTCTCCTGGTAAGCGTAGTGCCAGGGATCCTCACCGGGCACGAGCAGCCCGGAGACCGCGCAGCTGAAGCCCTCGCCAAACAGATGCTCGATCGCGTGCTGGTGGCTGGTAAAGCCGTCGTGATCCATCTTGGGATCAAGCCCCCAGCCTACCCAGGGCTGGGGACGGGACTCGCGCGCGACGTGGGTCAGCTCATGTACCTCGAGGATGTCCATGTAGCGTCCTCGGCCGTGGCTCTCGTCCACGCCCAGGAAGACCCGATGCGTGCCCCGGTCGAAACGCGCGTAGCCGTCCATTGATTCGAACGCGCCGAACAGCACGATTTCACCTTGTAGCTCGAATCCGAAAAGCCTCTCGACATCGGCGAGATGGCACCGAACCCGTTCTTCTTCGCGCACGGGATCGAGCTTGAGCGCCTCGGCGCGGTAACGCTTCCAATCCACGTCGTTGACCAGCGCGTGCATGTCTCTCGCATCCCCGAAGGCGTCCTCGAATTGCGTCGCCATGGGCGTGTAATAGCGCTCGGAGAAATCCGCGAGCGTGGGAGGGCGCTCCCAGCGCGCGAGGCAATCAATCAGGATCGGGAGATGATTTCGGATCCGCATCTTGCTTCGTGTCCCTGGCTTAGAAATAGAGGGTGAGACTGAGTTCCTGGATCGTCGCCGGCTGCGGTTCGTTGGTGTGGCTGTAGCCGTAGTCGAGCGAGAGGCGGGGGCCGATCCAGCCGGCTCCCGCGGCCCAGCCGCTGCCGTGGACGCCGCCATAGTAGGGCAAAGTGGCATTGCGGTATTGGCCAAAGCGGAAGAAGAAGTCCGAAAATGGCGCGAGTTCCACTCCCAGCTCGTGTCCGTAGACGTCGCCCGAGGCGATGCTGGGAGTCCAATGCGGGTCGAAATAGAGCAGCATGATGCCCATTACATTGACTTTAGTTCCGAGGATGTATTCTCGATAAAATCCTCGAGTCCGGCTTTCAGCGGATTCGATCAGGTTGTCGACGATGCCGACGACGTGAAGCCAGTTGGTGGCGATGAAGCTCGTGGAGAAAGTGGCGTCCCGGATGATCTGATTTGAGCCGTCGACCGGGAGGACGAATTTTCCGCCGATTCCCACTCCTAATTGTTTGATGATCGCGCGCGAGGCTCCTACCGTGATGATGTTGGCGTCGGTGCGGCTGGTATAGCCCACGCCGGCCTGGAAGGCGTCCTGAGTGCCGTCAAAGAGAGTCGCGTTGAGCAACCGGCCCGAAGGTAGGGACGGATCGGCTCCCGGCGCCCCCGAAAAATAATTATATCCCACGCTGACACCGTAGGAGCGCGTGAAAGATGCGAATGACGGGTTCAGGTAAATGGTATCCGTAAGGTAGGGCCCGGCATGTCCGGCGCCGCCCAACGCCAGCGTGCGGGCGGAGTGGTAGTCGGATGCCTGCGCAGAAACGGAAAGGAGGGTGATTACAAGCGCTAGGACGAAAGATATTCTGTTCAAAATCAACATGTTATCAGATCTCCCTTTACAAGAGACTCGCTCCCCGCTAAGCATTGCCCCTCTTATGGGAATTAGCAAGGGTTTAGCTCAGGGAAATCTCGATAATTACAGGGTAATTTTGACGGAACGGCGCGAGGAACTCGCCCGTAATCTAAAAGCAGCAACACAGGAGTTCCTGCAGGAAGAAGCCTTCCTCGCAGACTCCGCTGATCAGGCGGCGGCCGACTCGGATCGCACCCTCGCCATGCAGATGAAGAATCGGGAATCCGATATCATTCGCCAGATCGACGAAGCCCTCACGCGGATCGAAAATGGCTATTTTGGCATTTGCGAAAACTGTGACGAGGCTATTTCTGAAGCGCGGATCCGCGCCTTTCCGCTGACGACTCTTTGCATCGGCTGCAAAACGGAGCTAGAGTCCCAGGAAAGTCGCTACAACAGTCGCGCCTGAGCACGTCTCTCCTGCTGATCGGAGCGGCCTGGGTGCGTTCCAAGGAGATCCCAGGCATGGCTCTGACTCGAGTTCGCAAGGCTGTTATCCCCGCCGCCGGGCTGGGAACTCGTTTTCTTCCGGCGACCAAGGCGATCCCCAAGGAGATGATCCCGATCGTCGATACGCCGATGATCCAGCATATCGTCGAAGAGGCGGTGCGTGCGGGGATCGAGGATATCGTCCTGATCACGGCTCGTCACAAGGAGGCGATCGAAAACCATTTCGATAACGCCTATGAGATCGAGGACACGCTCGACAAGAAGGGCAAAGGCGACCTGGCCGACCTGTCGCGCGCTGTGGGCAAGATGTGCAACTTGATCTCCGTGCGCCAGAAGAACCCCATGGGCCTCGGCCATGCGGTTCTTTGCGCGGCGCCGGTGATCGGGGATGAGCCTTTTGCGATTCTTCTGGGCGATGATCTGATCGATGCCGAGGTGCCCTGTACGCGACAGTTGATCGACATTTATGAAAAGCATCACGGCTCGGTGGTCGGCGTGATGGAAGTTCCGGCAAACGATGTTTCCAAGTACGGAATCGTGGGCGGCAAGGCGCTCAACGACCGGCTGATGCTCGTCGATCGCCTGGTCGAAAAGCCAAAACCCGCGGACACGCCTTCGCGGTTCGCGATCCCAGGACGCTATGTGCTATCGCCCAAGATCTTTGATTGCCTGCGCCGGACCAAACCCGGAGCGGGAGGCGAGATTCAGCTCACCGACGGCTTGCAGCTCCTGGCACAGGAAGAAAAACTCTTCGCTTATCAATTCGACGGTACGCGGTATGATACGGGAGACCGTCTGGGGTACATCGATGCGACCTTGAACTTTGCGCTCCGGAGACCTGAACTAGCTCCCGGCGTGAGGGACCTGATGCGTAAGCATCTGGGAATCTGAGCTAGCCCACGCCCCGGGCGAAAACCGGCCACCCGACCTCAAGAACGAAGGAATGTTTCGATGAAGAAAGCGATCCTCTCGACCGCGCTCCTCTTGTGCAATTCGATTCCCGCGCTCGCTTACGTGCCTCCCTCTGAGTTCATCGTCAAGACCTGGGCCCAGAAGCATGCTGGCCCCAAGGGCGTACGCACTCGTTCGATCGTCCAGGCTGTCGAAGGCGACAAGCCGGTCGGCCCGAAACTCAAGCTCACCGTGATCTATCGCGCCGAGGACGGCGTGTTGCGCTCGATCGCAAGTGACGAGCAGAACCAAGTCCTATTCATGAGCGAGGGGGGAGAGCCCCGTGGCCTGCACGCTTTGACCGAGCTTCTTTATGACTCGAATTACTCGCGAGTCGCATCCGCGCTCAAAAAGCAGGGTGTCCCGGTCAAGACCAGCCGGGAGCTGTTGGAGCTGCCCGAAGAATCCGAACGCCTCGCCGCTGAGTCGGCAACACTCTCCCTGGGCCGTGTCAAACGTCAGATCGCCTGGGTCATTGGCAAGCGCGATGGATCTTCCGACGCCGCCAATCAGCTTTGGGTGGAGAAGGACACCTTCCAGCCCTTGAAATTCAAGATGGACTCCCATGAGGTTCTCTTCGAGTCCTACCGCAATTACCGGGATTTTCCGTTTCCCAAGACCATGACCTGGAACGAAGCGAAGGTCGAAGCTAAAACTTTCATGCGCGAGGAGCTGGTCGATCTGGTGGTCAATCCGCCGGAGCTCGCGCAGCTCTCCAAGCCCATCACGCACGGATACACCGAGGCGGGCAACTCCGCTTCTTCCGAGATCCGCGACCTGATCCAAAAATACTTCGAAAAGGCCCGATAAGGAGCATGACTTGGGCGGCCTGATCCTTTCCGTCGCAGTCCCGCGCCCGCTTGAAGGCCTGTTCACCTATCGGTTGCCCGAAGAGTTCGCACCCAAGGTCAAGGTAGGGGGTTGGGTCCGCGTTCCTTTTGGTCGCGGAACGACCCACGCGTTTATCGTGGAGGAACCCAAGCTCATGTCGGAGCTTCCGCCCGCGCTCGCTGGGACCGCTCTCAAGGAAATTCTCGAAGTGGGCGACGAAGGCGCGGTGATCCCGGCGGACGTGCTCGCGCTCTGCCGCTGGGCCAACGAGTATTACTTTTCGCCGTTGGGAGAGATCCTCAACGCGGCCGTACCCGCGGCTGCGATCGGGCTCAAGAGCGCCCGCAAGCAGGCCCGACCGGTCGAGGCCAAAGCGATGCCGGTTGTCCCGCATCCTCTGACCGAAGATCAAAAGACCGCGCTCAACGAGCTTGAGAAAGTCCGCGACTCCGGACAGGCGTTTCGTGTCGCCCTCCTGCACGGAGTCACCGGATCCGGAAAAACGGAGCTCTATCTCGAGCTCGCCCGTCAGGCCCTTGTCCAGGGCAAGGGCGTACTGCTCTTGGTTCCCGAAATCGCGCTCACATCGCAACTTCATCGGCGCTTCGAGGAATCCCTCGGCGTGCCGGTCGGACTGTGGCATTCGGCGATGGCCGACGGCAAGCGCCGGGATATCGGCGCGGCGTTGCGCTCGGGCGAGCTGCGCGTGGTGGTCGGCGCCCGTTCGGCGATCTTCGCTCCTGTGCCGGAGCTCGGGCTGATCGTCATCGACGAGGAGCATGACCCGACCTATAAACAGGAGGATCGCGTGCGTTATCACGCGCGTGATCTTGCCGTGGTCCGTGCCAAGATCTCCAAGGCGTTTCTAGTGCTGGGATCGGCCACGCCGTCGCTCGAGACGCGCGAGCGCGTCCGCGAGGGTCGTTACTCCGTGGCACGACTGACCCGTCGAATCGCGTCGCAGGGGCTCCCGCCGATCGAACTGGTCGATCTCTTTGAAGAGGAAAAGGTGGAGAAGGTCCAGGCGCCGCTCGCTCGCAAGACGCTTGAGGAGATCCGCCGCGTGATTCTCGCGGGCGAGCAGGCGATGGTCTACCTCAACCGCCGCGGATTCGCCGCGTTCCTCATTTGCAAGGATTGCGGCGAGGTGCGCGGTTGCCCCAATTGCTCGATCAGTCTCACCGTGCATCGCAAGCAGGTCCTTCTGCGTTGCCATGTCTGCGGTCATCAGGAGCGCATCCCGGATTCGTGCGACAAGTGCAATGGGTACGAGCTGTTGCCGATGGGAGCGGGAACCGAGAGCCTGGAGGAGGAACTGCCCGCGTTGATCCCGGAGGCGCGCGCCATTCGGCTCGACCGCGACCAGGTCACCAGCGCCTCGCGACTGGAGCAGGTTCTCGATGATTTCCGAGACGGCAAATACAATCTCATGCTGGGCACGCAAATGCTCGTCAAAGGCCACGACTTCCCCAATGTCACGCTGGTGGTGGTGGTGTTGGCCGACGCGCTCTTTCGCTGGCCGGATTTCCGTGCCCCCGAACGCGCTTTCCAGGTGCTCCAGCAAGTGGCGGGCCGGGCGGGCCGGGGCGAAAAGCCCGGCAAGGTCCTCGTGCAGACCTATGACCCCGAGCACGTGGTGATCAAAACGCTCCAGGGCGGACTGAGCGAGGATTCGTTTCTCGAAGGCGAGCGCGAGCTCCGTCAGGTGCTTGGCTATCCTCCCTTTGGCCGGCTGGCGCGCATTCGATTTGAGTCGGCGGACCGGGACGAAGTTCAGAGTCGGGCTCAGCTCGTGGCCACGGGGTTGGCAAAATTTGCCGAGCCCGGCGGCCCGTTCGGCGAAGTCGAGATTCTCGGTCCGAGCGAGGCATTTCTCGAGCGCGCCAAGGGAATCTATCGCTGGGATATCCTGATCAAATCCCGTGACGTCCAGGGTCTGCAGAGGGCGCTGGCCACGGCCCGCGAGGCCTGCTTCAAGCAGAAGTGGAATTTTCTGGTGGATGTGGACCCTTACGGGGTGGGATAATTCCGATGAATGCCTTCGTCGGATAATTTTTTCGCGCGTAATAAGCGAAAAGTTCAGGAACAGATCGAACAGGCCGAGCGCGAGCACAAACGCAAGCTCTTCGCCCATCGGATCGAGCTCGCGCGAAACGGGATCCGTTCCTATGACAAAGGCCGCCTCGCCGAGTCGGCGAGTCATCTCCTCGCTTACATCAACATTCTTGAGGAATGGAAGGAGATCCCCGAAGGCGCGCTCGCTCCTTCGCATTTCGACCGGGCCAAGGACATGCCGGAGCTGCTGCTCATCAGCGGCGTGTACTGGGATCTGGCCAAGATGTACGACCGCACCAAGAGTCCGGATCGTTACAAGGATTTTCGGCATTATCTCGAAAAGTACGTGCTGTTCTCCAAGGGCATGCCGTACCAGGGGCTGTGCGCTGAAACTGTTCGCAAATACATCCAGCTCGGAAATCCCACGCATCCAAAAGACTTCCAAAACGTCTACAAGTCGATCTCCATGGCCAAGTGCTTTGTCGCGACGGCGCTCGTCGACACGATCAGGCCCGAGACGATGGGTCGCCTGCGAGGCTTCCGCGACGGATACCTTCGCCAGCGCGCTTGGGGGCGTGCTTTCGTCGCGTTGTATTATCGGAACGGGCCCTGGCTCGCACGGCACGTCGAAGCATGGCCGCGTCCCTTGCGCGCGATCCTGGGAGGGCTGCTTGATCGAGTGGCTTTACTGACGGTCATTCGTCGGAATTGAGCATCGTCTCGACGTAGCTGTTGCCCTTGCGGTTTACGAGCTCATTCAGGATTTCTCCCGCACGGCGATGAAGCGCGGCTACTCTTCTCGAAAGATCCGGCGTCTGGTCGCCGCGGAGAGCGCTCTCGGCGGCGAGCAGATCCACTTCCTCGGAGAATTTCCTGAGCGCCAGGTCCCGCTCAAGCGCGACTAGCCCGGGTTCCGCGTTCGGCAGACTGGCTTTTTTCCAGATCGGCTGGAATATTCGGTATTCGATGTCATGGATGTCGCTCCGCGTGCCGGCGGGCAGCCTGAGGCCTTTAGGGATCGGGATGCCCGGCATTTCCCAGACGTGAGAGGTTGCGCGGGTCCCTACTTGCCACTCGAACTGAATGCCGTCGGTATTCTTGAGGATGATGTGGTAGCGGGGATAGCCGAAAAAGCCTGGCTTACCCGCAATGGGCCGTCGGGGGCTCTCGACATCGACTTGAAAGCCGCGGGTCGAGGCCAACTTTTGGATCATTTTTACTGCCATACCCACGTCGTCGCCGCCGTTGACGTCGATCCGACCCCGCGCGAGGTCCGGCATCTGACGGACGCTCTCGTACTTTTTGCGGTACATCTTCTGGACCACGCTAGTCCAGAAGTGGTTGACGTTCTCGCGTTTGAGCTCGAGAGCCAGCTTGGGCGTGCCGCTACCAAAGTTACGCAGCTCTTCGACGACGGATTCTCCGAGGCCCCTCATCTCGCCTTTGAGTTTGTTGGCGGCCTCAAAAAGCAGAGTTGCCGCTTCGGAGGATGTCGCGAATTGGCCGACATTCAGGTCAAGAACCCGGGAGAGCGAAAGTCCATTCCGCTTGGCGAGATCAGCGAAAGTCGTAAAGCGGTAGGAACACTCGGGCGCCGCGGCCTGGACGGTAGTCGCCGGACCTGAGGCCCCAATCACCGCGGCGGCGGTGCCCAAGGCTGAAAGGAGTGCTAGTGCGGTCCGAAAGCGGGAAGTCGCGGACTTTAGGGGCGATTCCATCTCTTCTTTTTCGGAACTTATGGAAGGAGCCTTGACCTGTTAAAAATCTCGACAACCGATAGAGAGCTGGGCACCGGATCGAGCTTTATTTATGGCAACTTATTGATATCCAAGGGGATGTGTCTGGCACCTGTCTTGAACTAGTCAGGGTATGAGCACTCTTTCCCGGAAATTGAAACCTTGGCAATTTGCGACCTCTAGCTTTGTTTTGGCTGGCATGGCGGCGGGCTGGCTCTGGACCGCCAAAGCGGCGCCTGAGGATCAATCCAAGAAGGGCTTCTTCTCATTCCTGGAACCGGCCCGGCTCACTGAGGTCATCAAGAAACAGGTGGCCAAGCAGGCGGTCAACCTGAACTTCGATATCATGGATGCCGCGATCTTCGAGGGCGTGACGGCGGCCCTTCAATACAAGTATCGCTCGGAACCTTCATACATCGACGGCTACTACACCCGGTATGACCGCTGGTTGGTCGATACGGAAGTAAACCCGGCCTCCTGGGTCGATCAGCTTCAAAGTCCCGTGGGCATCGGCATCTCAGCGGGCTCGGAGCTCGTCTTCGCACGGCAGTTCAAGACACAGACCGAGTCCGTGACCGCGAAACCTTACCTTCCGGACCGCATTCCCCTCAGCGCGGATCGTGCGCTCAACAAGTTGGACTCCGGCGACTTTGTCAGCTTTGAGACCCACACTGGCGTGGTCGCCTCGGTCAGCCTGAGTGTTCCGCAGGCGCCAGCGATCTCGCAGTCCGGCTCGACCCATATCTACCTTGAGGGTCGCTTTCTCATTCAGCTTTACAAGGCCGATGCCGACCATATCCGAGTCAAGTTGATTGCCCGACGCGGCCTCGGCGGCGGCGCGGACTACGCCGTAGGCGCGGGCCGCCACGTGCGCGCGATCGGACTCCGCGTCGTTGAGCGCCAGGTCCGCCGCTTCGTCGAGTTGGACCCGGTCAATTTGGGCGTCTCGCGCGATGTTGCCGACCTTTTCCTCGCTGATTATGTCTTCAATCTTCGCGATCCGGAGGCCGCCGCGGCTTTTGAGAATCTCATGACCCGCAAGGTCCGGTTCAAGTCGCTCGAAGTCGCTGATCCGATCGCCAACCGAAACGGCCTGGAAAAGGCTCTCATCACGGACCTGAGCGAAGTCGAGGCCCTTTCGCTCGCCGACGCCAAGCTTCCCGAGTCGGAGCGTCGCGTGGCGCGGCTCTTCAAGGGTTCCAATGCTTCGGATACCGTGGGCGCCAAGATCGGCATCGGTCTCAATCTCTTCCGACTAGAGAAGAGCGGTTATTTCTCGGAAAACCGCATCCAGTCGTTTGACGACCAGGAAGTGGCGCATAAGTATCGCTTCGACAATTACTCTCAGCAGGACAAACGTAGATTCCTGTTCCGCCTCTTCGACTCCACGGAGTCGATCAACAGCGGCGTGCTCTTCGAGGCTAACGAGCAGTATGAGCCGTCTGTATTCAACGCCATGGTGATGAGTCGTGAGATTAAAAGCTCGAGCCTCATGACCTCCGAGTTCGATCGGATACGCGAACAGTTGCGTCGCACGCTTCCAGAGCCGATCTATTCCCAGATCCAATGGAGGAACTGGGACTACAAGTTCAACGAGCGCGTAAACGTGTACTTCCGTCATCAGATCACGTTTACGCTGCCGGCCCTCGAGGCCCTGCCTGCCCTGGGAGCGGGTGATCTTTACGTCAAGTTCAAGGCCTACTTGGCGACGATGCCGTCTCCCTCCGCGGCGCCCACCACTGAGGGATACCCGCTTGGTGAGTCCAATTCGGTCTCCCTGGAAGATCGATATGACCTCGATCTGCAAAGGATCTCGGTGAATCTGATGAAAGTGGCGGACCGTGGCCGCTCCACTATCGAGCGCTACAAAGCTTTCGTCGAGCTTAAGGACAATGAACTGTTCCGCGAAGTCGGGGCCGGCTTCCTGCTGCGCCTCCTGCCGCAGGACCGGCTGGATCAACTCGTGCACTACGAGTTTGAGCTCAGCGCGAAGGGCTCGGAGTCAATCCGGTTCACTTACGGCGAGCACACTGAAAGCCGGTTGTACCAGACGCTCCTTTACATCCAGAGCATCTTGAACAACCGCTCCATCGACCTACGCTTGATGAAGCGCTGAATCAGGACCGATTCAGGCGTCGGGGCCGGAACCTTCGATCAGCGAAGGACGGTCCCGATGCGGCCTGGACGGAACACGAACTGCCCGTCGGCAAAGTTCACCCAAAGCGACAGCCAGATCACCATCGCCTTGCCTTTGACGTTTTTGAGCGGAACGAAGCCCCAAAAGCGGCTGTCGTTCGAAAAGTCGCGGTTATCGCCCATGACGAAAAGGCTCTCGGGCGGCACGGTGACCGGCCCGAAGTTTTCGCCCATGAAGCTGCTCTTGTCGAGCATGACCAGGTGATCCGCCTTGTCGAGATGCTCATTGTAAAGATCAAGATTGCTTGGGCTGTACTTAGGATCGTCCAAGGACTTGAAGACGTTTTCCGAGACGGTCGGAGTGGCGGTGTCGCGGTTGACCGGCTTTCCGTTGATGAAAAGGCTCTTGTTGCGGATCTCGATCGAGTCGCCGGGAGTGCCGATCACTCGCTTGATGTAATAAAAGCTTTCGTCCTTCGGGTACTTGAAGACAATGATGTCTCCGCGAACGGGCGGGTCACGCTTGATGATCTGCACCGGCGCGCCAGTCACCATGTCGGAAAACGGAATTTGAAGGCCGTAGGCGAATTTGTTGACGAAGATGTGATCGCCGATCAACAGCGTCGGGATCATCGAGCCTGACGGGATCTTGAACGCTTCGACCACGCTCGAGCGGATCATGAAGACGATCAGCAGCGCGAGGACCAAGGATATTACGTTCTCGAAAATCCAACGACCTTTTGAAATCGCCGGGGGATTTTGGGAGCCTCTTTGCGGTGCGCTCGAAGAGGGCGTTTCGTGAGATTTTGTCTTACCGGACATTTCGGAATCTGACATAGTGGATTAGTACGATAACCTGTGGAAATCGGGAAGTAAAATGAAGACGTTGGACCGGTATATTGCCGGCCTGTTCATAATGAACCTTTTAATCGCCATCTTGTCTTTGGCCGGGATTTTCTTATTTCAGGCTTTGATGGGCGACATGGTCTCCAACCAGATGTCCACGGAGCAGGCGTTAGTCTATCATTTCCTTGCATTGCCGCAGACCATCGTCCAGATGACACCCCCGGCCGTTTTGTTGGCCACCGTGCTCACCTTGGCGTCTTTGAATCGCACCAACGAACTCATCGCGTCCTATTCGATCGGTGTTGGGGCCGTGCGGATCATGTCCTTGTTCATCGCCATCGTGGTCATCATCTCGAGTGGCATCCTGATCGTCGAGGACCGGATCATGCCGCTGACTTACAAGAAGCGGATGATCTACTACCAACGCGAGATCAAGAAGCGCACCGACTTTTTTTTCGACATCAAGCAAGACAGGATCTGGTACCGGGCCAAGAACATCATCTACAATCTCCAGCTCTTTGATCGCCGCTCCAATACGATCCGCGGGATGACGGTCTACACCTTCGACAGCCAATTCAATCTTAAGCAGGTCGTCGAGGCCGAGCGGGCGGAATACGGCCCCAAGGGCTGGCGGCTCATGAACGGCACGTTGACCCAGTTCACGGCGGACGACCCGTTTCCGATCACGAGTCCGTTCACCGAAAAGGCGCTGGTCATCACCGAGACGCCCAAAGACTTTCAAGAGATCGAAAAGGAAGTGGAGAGCCTTCGGTTCAAGGAGCTTTACCACTACATCCAGCGCATGAAGTCGGCCGGCGCTGATACCAAAGCTTACGAAGTGAAGTTCCACGCCAAGATCAATCTCAGCTTCATCCCGCTCGTCATGTGCGTGCTTGCCATACCGTTCAGCCTCCGCAACAGGCGGGAAGGCGGCCTTGCCAAAGACCTGGGCGTCTGCCTGCTGATTACCTTTTTCTATTGGCTTTTTTATTCTATCGGACTATCTCTGGGCACCAATGGGGCGCTACCTCCCTGGCTCGCAGCATGGCTACCGAGCCTGATTTTCGCGACTCTGGCGGCGGTACTGATTTCCCGCCAGAGAAGCTGAGCGACGAAATCGAGCGTCAGTCCGCCGGGAAACTTCAAAACGAATGGCCAAACTCAAAATTTACACATTTCCCGATCAGGTTCTGACCGCGAAGGCCAAGCCGATCGCCCGCGTGGAGAAAACTTACTTCAAGCTGGCTGACGATATGCTGGAGACGATGTACGACGCGCCCGGCATCGGCCTGGCGGCCAATCAGGT
>CAYXVB010000109.1:0-12385 GCA_964467785.1 uncultured Bacteriovoracaceae bacterium | reverse complement strand
TTGGCTTGGGTCTTGAGCGACATGTCGCCGATTTCGTCGAGGAAGAGCGTTCCGCCGTTGGCCAGATCAAATTTGCCGCGCCGAAGCTGGGTCGCGCCAGTAAAGGCGCCCTTTTCGTGGCCAAAAAGCTCGCTCTCGATGAGCTCCTCGGGGATCGCGGCGCAGTTCACTTCGACAAATGGCTTGTTGAACCGGGGCGACAGCGCATGCACTGAATGGGCGACGAGTTCTTTGCCCGTGCCGTTTTCTCCGGTGATGAGGACTGAACCGGTGGTCGGGGCGACGCGACGGACCTTTTCCTGGATCTGCTTCATGCCGGGGCTTTCGCCCACCAGCGCGCGGGACTTCTGGACCTGTCGACGCAAAGCCTGGTTTTCCTTGACTAGATCGCTGGTGGCCACCGAGTTCTGCAGCAGCACGAGGATCCGCTCGAGCGAAAGAGGCTTTTCGACGAAATCAAAGGCGCCGAGTTTGGTCGAACGGACGGCAGTTTCGATGTTTCCGTGGCCCGACATCATGATGACGATCTGGTCCTGCCACTCTGATTTGATCAGCTTGAGGGTCTCGATGCCATCCATTCCGGGCATCCAGATGTCGAGGAGCACCACATCCGCACGATCCGCACGAAGGGATTCGATGCCCTCGAGGCCCGAACCGGCGACCGACACGCGATAACCTTCATCCTTCAACGCCCCGGAGAGGGACTGACGGATCGAGTTTTCGTCGTCTATGATCAGAACGTGACGTGACATCTTTGAGTCCCCGCGGTTTCCGGAGCCACCTTAACAGAAAGCCGGACCGCTTTCACTGGGTGCGTTTGCGGGTGGGAAGCTCGATGAGGAACCGGGTCCCCTCTCCCGGCAACGAATGCACCCGAATGAACCCGTCATGGTCGTTGACAATGCGCTTGGCGATCGCCAGCCCGAGCCCCGTCCCTCCCTGTTTAGTGGAAAAGTAGGGTTCAAAGACTCGATCGATGACTTCTTCGTTCATTCCCGGACCGTTGTCCTCGACCGAGATCACGGCCATCTGAAGCTGTTGATTGAAATGCGTGGCCACCTGGATGGCCGGGGCATAAGGCAATTTGCCCTCGGGCCAGTCCTGGAGGGCTGCCACACCGTTTTCCAACAGATTGATCATGACCCGCTTGATCTGATCCCGATCAAACTCGAATTCCGGCATCTCCGGCTGCGCTTTGAGCGTGAACTGAAAATCCGAATGGGCCTGTTGATAAAGACTCATGACTTCGGAGACGGCCTCATTGAGGTTGTGCTGCGCCGGATTAATCTCGGGGAAGCGGGCGAAATTGGAGAACTCATTGACCATGTCCCTCAGCTCATCGGTATGCTGAACGATCGTAGCGGTGCATTCTTGGAGAACTTCGCCGTCCCGTCCCCGGAGATCCCCCAAGCGACGCTGTAGCCTCTGCGCCGATAGCTTGATGGGCGTCAGCGGATTCTTGATCTCGTGGGCGATGCGGCGTGCGACCTCCCGCCAAGCCATTTCGCGCTGCCCCTTGACCAGTAATGTCATGTCATCGATGACGACCACCAGACCCCACTCGGTCTCGGACTCCCGAAGCGGAGTGATCACGGCCGAAAGAAGCCGCGGTCCTTCGTCGGTTTTGAAGGTCCACTGGATCGTGTCAGTCAAACCGCGTGATTCGAAGCAGCGTCCAATGGCCTCGCGCAGGGGGCTTGCCTCCCCGGACAAGAGCGAGTCATGGCGGCGCCCCATCGCGTCCGACGAGGCGATGCCCAATAGCCGGGCAGCCGCGGGGTTAAAGGTCGTGATCTCGCCCTTGAAGTCGATGGAGATGACGCCCGTTCCGATGTTACTGAGCACCGCCTCGAGCTGAAGTCGGCGTTTTTCGAGGTCGGCGCCGGCCTCCAGGAGGCGCGCCCGGCCCTCGCGGAGATCCCGGGTCATCCGATTGAAGGACTGCACCAGGGTCGCGATCTCGTCGTGTCCGGCGGCCTGGACGGTGACATCCAGATTGCCCGCACCGATGGCCTCGGCGCCGCGCACCAGCCTCTCGACGGGGACGGTCAGCTCGCGTGCCATATATAGCCCCACCCAGATGGCGACGATGAGGATGACCAGCGTGATCATGATGAGGATCACCAGATAGGTGGTCTTCATCGGGTACTTCAGGGGATTAGTCTCCTTGTAATCGTCGAAGACGCTCGCGATCTCGTCGACCTTGTTGACCAGGCTCACAGGAATGTAAGCGTTGACCGCCAGAACTCCGACGATCTGCCCTTTGGATGCTCCACCGATACGCACGGGCACTATGCATCGAATGAGATCGCCGGTCCCGATATGCTGAATGACTGGCACCCGTTCGCCGGCAAAGGCCTTGTCGAGGAGGTCCAGTGCCAGGCGGGGATACTGCCGTCCGGGCTCACCGCTTTCAGTGGAAGCCAGACGCTGAGCGACCGAACGCTCTCCAATGGGATCGGGATAGAACTCCACGGCGTCCAAGGCGAGCAGTTCCCGCTGGCTCTCCAAAAAACCACTGACCCAGTTTCCCACGTCTTCCGCGGCCCCGGTCCGGTTTGCCAGATGCCTGCCGATCCCCTTGGCAATGTGGTCGGCAAAGTGCATCGCGGTCTGATCGGTGTTGCGATAGTAGACACGGGTGATTTCGAGCGAGGCCTGAAGGGTGTTCTGGATCTTGAGCGAAAACCACTTGTCGAAGCTCGAGTTGATATACATCGCCGAGATGGTGAATAGGGCGAGCGTGGGAATGATGGAGAACGCCAGGAACGAGATGACGAGTTTGGTCTTGAGGCGGGAGCCCATCACCTTGCGGCGCCGCTCGATGAAGAGCTTGCCTACGTTGCGGGCCACCAGCCAGACCATGCCGATAAGCAGCACGAGATTGATATTGAGCAGGCCGAAGAAAAAGATCGAATTGACGAACGGAAGCGTGCTGGAAACCTTGGTCAGGCGGAACTCGGCCACGGTCAGAGCCACAAAGAGCACGGCAAGAAGGACGATAGCGATCATTTCCCGGCGACGCTTGCGACGCTCTCGCACATCTAAGGCGGCGTCGGAGGCGGCTTGTTCGGCCTGGAATTCATGCTCGTGCATGACTTTTTCTCGCACACTTCATTGCTCGCGTGAAGAAGCGAGTTCGCATCCGGAATGTCATTCGCGAGACAGATCGACTCGCTCAGCAAGAAAAAAAATGAAAAAAATGTCGTTCGCTTCTTGATTCGCCGCGAGAAGAATGTAACATCTGATTTGGGCGCACGATTTTTTTTGCAAGCGCTCATTTTACGGAGGATAAAAATATGGCGACCAAGAAGAAAGCCGCTAAGAAGAAGACGACCAAGAAGAAGACCACCAAGAAGAAGGCCAAGAAGTAATTCTTGCTTTTTCCTTGATTGAGTTTTGAAAGCCTCGGGCCTCGGCCCGGGGCTTTTTGATTTTTAGAGCCTGAAAACAGGCCATTTCTAGCAGGATTTCAATTACCGCGAACGAGAGCCGACGGCCCGGGCGACACGCGCGGGAAAGCGCGGACCGCGATAGATCCACCCGGAATAGAGCTGGATCAGGTCCGCGCCAAGCTCGAGGCGACGAGTCGCCTCTTCTTCGCTCATGATGCCACCGACCGAGATGATGGGCAGCCGGGTTGCCGCGCGCGCTTCGATCAGGCGATCTCGAGCGATGCCGACCAACGGCCCACCGCTCCATCCGCCCACTCTCTCGATTCCTGCGGCGTCAACATGCCGGCCACCGAGGGTATTGGTGAGCACCCAACCGTTGATGCCGAGCGGCTCGAGACCGGACAGAAGCGATGCCAAATTCTCGCCGGCGATTTCCGGCGCAAGCTTGAGGAGCAGCGGAGGGCGATTGGACCAGTTTCCCATCACTCCCTGGACCGCGTCGATGATGGGCTTGAGTGACTCGAGCGTCTGCAATGAGCGGAGTCCTGGAGTGTTGGGCGAGCTGACATTGATCACCATGTAGTCGGATAGCCCTTCAAAGGCTTTGGCCGCGAGCTGATAGTCGCGCGCGGAGTCCTCATTGGCCGTATCCTTGTTCTTGCCGATGTTGACGCCGACGCGAAAGCGATCCGGGAGGCAACCGCTCTCGCGGATCCGACGCAGGCGGGTCGACACCACGGTCGCCCCCAGGCCGTTGAAGCCCATCCGATTGAAGATCGCTTCACGCGAAGGGTCGCGAAACAGCCTCGGAAGATCGTTGCCCGGCTGCGGCCGCGGTGTCACGGTGCCGATCTCCACGAAGCCGAACCCCAGATCCGGAAGCCCACGGAGCATCTCGGCATCCTTGTCGAAACCGGCCGCGAGACCGACTCGCGAGCGAAATTCCATGCCGAAAACCGACGGATGCTTCCCTTCTGGCCTTCCGAGCGGGCCAGCAGCAATCCGAAGCGGGACGCCCCCCAATCGAATGCCGATACGGACCAGCACAGCGGTCACCCGATGCACAGCTTCCGCGTCGAAGCTGAACAGGACTTTCTTGATGAGGTTCCAGAACATCAACATGCCCCCCCCAGGGAGATCAGTTCCTCACAAAACGCTGCATGAAGAATCCGTCGGTCGGGCCAGGACCCAGGAAGCCGCCTTCGAGCGCACGAAATTCAGGATTGGCAGCGAGGAACTTCTCGACGACTTCGCGCGTTTCTTCCAAGCGGAAGGTGCAGACGCCGAACACCAGGCGCCCCCCCTTGCGAACCAGCTTGGAGTAGCGCGTCAGTAGGCGAAGCTGGATCTCAGGCATGCGTCGGAGCGTCTCCTCCGACTGGCGCCATTTGATGTCCGGATTACGGCGGAGCACGCCCCAGCCGCTGCAAGGCGCATCGACCAGGACGAGATCCGCTGGCTTCTTGAACTCGGCGACCTTGGCATCGGCGGATTCGTCGTCCGGGAGAGCGACGGTCTGGATCGTGTTGTACCCGGCCCGTTTGGCGCGGCGCTTGAGCGCCTGCAGCTTGCGCTCCGAGGTGTCATACGCGAAGATCCGCCCCTTGTTGCCCAGCAGGTCGGCGAACGCGAGCGTCTTGCCTCCCGCGCCGGCGCAGGCATCCACCACAGTGGTGACCGGAGCGGTCGCGGGTGGTGAAACCACTTCGGCCGCGCGAGCCTCACCCGGCTTTTCCGTCAGAAGTTTGCCGTAAATCTCCGGCCAGAGCGCGAAGAGCGCCATGATCTGCGAACCTTCGTCCTGAATCTCGAATCCGCCAGACTCAAAAAGCTCGGAATCCATCACGCGGGCATAGCCGTCCAGACGTACCCCCAACGGCGAGAGGTCGGAGACCCGAGCCCGCACCGGAAGGCGACTGCCCTGAGTGAGCTCCTTAAGCAACGCTTCGGCTCCCACCTTGCGCGCGGCACGGATACCTAGCGGCGGCTCGGAGGCCAGAGCTTCGACCAGGTAGTTGGCGGTCTTGGCTCCAAAAGAGCGCTCCCATTCCGCCGTCATCGCAGGCGGGAAATCGTCTCGAACTGGAGATGGCGCACTGATCTTGCCAGACATGGCGTCATACAAACGCGATGCGAGCAAGGCAGCCGGGCGCCAGCGCGCCAGATGCTCGGAGTGGCTGAGCGTCCAGGGTTCGCCCGGTCCGACGCCGACTCCCATCGATTCCGCCAGGGATACCGGGCGGAGCAGGATTCCTTGGATCATCTGGGCTAAGGCGCTCTTGTGAAACGGCTTTTGCTTGGAAAGTGCCGAATCGAGATGGACCGGCCCGGTAAAGAGCGACTCCCAAAGCTTGTCGAATGCGGAGAGAATGGCCTCGCGACGACCGGCAGGCGCTTCCTGTGTGTACGTCGGCGAACTCCGTGTCGCATGATAACGCGCGTTCCGTCCCACGGAATCCTTGGTCGATTTTCCACCCCTGCCTTTGCTAGGGGCATTACGGTTTTTCGACTTTCCGGATTTGCCGGATTTTTTAGAAGAGGGTGCCCCCCCAAATGGACGGCGCGTAGATTTAGAAGGCGTCATGGAGCGCCTTGTACCGCAACGCGCCACATTAATCCAGTTGGGTTGCAGGCTCAAATGGCGATATCATTTTCTCCCTACTTTGAAAATTTTGGCGAAGGGCCAAGGAGGACCTCCCAGATGATCGACTTTTCACTCACGGAAGACCAGCAGGCGCTGCAAGAGCTGGCTCGCAAGTTTGCCAAGGACGAAATCATCCCCAAGGCCGCTCATCTCGATGAGACGGGCGAATTTCCCCACGAAATTCTCAAAAAGGCCTGGCAACTGGGCCTAATGAACACCCATGTGCCCGCTGAATACGGCGGCGCCGGCATGGGCGTGCTCGAAGGCTGCATCCTCGCCGAGGAGATCACCTACGGCTGCGCCGGCGTCGGCACCGCTCTCGAAGCCAACTCCCTCGCCTCGGCCCCAGTGATCGTGGCCGGCAACGAGGAGCAAAAGAAGGAATTCCTGGGCATGCTGACGAGCGAAGGCAAGTTCGCCGCCTACTGCGTCACCGAGCCTGGCGCCGGATCCGACGTCTCGGGTCTCCGCACCACCGCCAAGAAAGACGGCAGCGACTACATCATCAATGGCTCCAAGATGTGGATCACCAGCGCCAGCGTCGCGAGCTGGTTCTTCGTGCTCGCCTACACGGATCCAGCCGCCAAGCACAAGGGCATGAGCGGCTTCATCGTTCCCTCCAACCTGCCGGGCGTTACGGTTGGCAAGAAGGAATGGAACATGGGCCAGCACTGCTCGGACACCCGCGGCGTGACGTTCGAGAACGTCCGCGTCCCCGAGCGCTTCCGTCTCGGCAAGGAAGGCGATGGCTTCAAGATCGCCATGTCAGCCTTTGACCATACCCGTCCCACAGTCGCCGCCGGCGCCGTGGGCGTGGCCCGCCGGGCGATGGATGAAGCGGTCGCCTACTCCATGCAGCGCAAGACCTTTGGCGCTCCGATCGCCACGCATCAGGCCATCAGCTTCATGATCGCCGACATGGCCAAGGACATCGAAGCGGCTCGCCTTCTCTGCCACAAGGCCGCGTGGATGATCGACCGCGGCGAGCGCAACACCAAGTTCGCGGCGTTTGCCAAGGCTTTCGCGGCCGACATGTGCATGCGCGTGACCACGGATGCGGTGCAGGTCTTTGGCGGTTACGGGTATTCGAGCGAATATCCGGTCGAGAAGCTCATGCGTGACGCCAAGATCTACCAGATCTACGAAGGCACGAGCCAGATCCAGCGACTGATCATCGCCAAGGAGATTTACGACCGGGCGTGAAAGTCATAAAGCTCTGTTGAACTGAAAAGCCGGGTCCCTTCGGGGGTCCGGCCTTTTTACTTGGTTTCGGTCGAATAGTCGCAAGCGCTCGCCCCGCCGGGAATATAGCTGCTCCGACGAAGCGGACTTTTCAGGGCCCAGCGGATGAACTCGGACTCAAGCGAGCAAGGGAGGCGGGTCGCGCGGATTACGGCGGGAAAGGGACAATTGCACTCGCGAAGCCGGATGCGCTTCTCATCACGGGAGATCTCGGCCTCCGGCATGAAGCCCTCGGCTTCGAGAAGACGGCGCAACGCCTCCAGCCGGTTTTTTTGCGAGCTGGCGGATGGATGCGCGGCTTCCACCTCCGCCAAGGTCACCTCGAATTGCTCACGCCGACTCTTCCAATAATGCTCGAAAAACTCGCGGATCCTCTTTTCCTGCCCGTTTGCGATCAAATAGCTGAGGAACTCCTGCAGCAAGGCCGGCTCGCGATTGGGAAAGAGGCCCTCCCCTTTACCTGAGACGCAATATTTGAGCTGCGGCCTACCGACAGGCGCCTTCTCGAAACGCCGCTCGATCAATCCCTGATGCTCCAGCTGGAGCAGGTGTTGGCGCACGGTCGTCTTGGCAAGACCGAGA
Organism: uncultured Bacteriovoracaceae bacterium; assembly: GCA_964467785.1. Classification (GTDB taxonomy): domain Bacteria; phylum Bdellovibrionota; class UBA1018; order UBA1018; family UBA1018; genus CAYXVB01. The sequence continues at coordinate 4,522 of CAYXVB010000109.1, read as the reverse complement.
TACTCCGTCGCTTCGTCGACGGAAACCTCGCCCTGCCGCTTGATGATTTCGAGGAGCTCTTTGCGCGCGCCGTCGATCAGATCCAGACCCATGACCGGCACTCTATATTTGGGCCCGGATGATGTAAATTTGTTTAATCGTAATTTTACGTTTTTTTATTGCGGCAAGCCGGACAGAGAAATAAAGATGATTTAAACGCTGTTTTACGATTAAATAAAAGGAGAGAAAATCGAATGACCATCCAGGAACTGGACGTAACGAAGATCCCGCCCCGCGAAAAACACCCGACCATCTTCCGGACTTTTGACGAGCTCAAATCCGGAGAATCCTTCATCATCCGCAACGATCACGATCCCATGCCCCTTCGCTACCATTTCCAGGCCGAACGTCCGGATCAATTCGACTGGCAATACTTGGAAAATGGGCCTGAGATCTGGAAAGTCCGGCTCACTCGGAAAAACTGAGGCACGCTTCAAGTGAGAGGATCCCCCCCCGCTTCCTCCGCGATGCCGCCGATGGACCCGATGGCCGGACGGGATGCGCTGATCTTTTTCATGGTCGCGTATGCTTTCCTGCTCATCGGTTCCGCGGCGCTGGCGAGCAACAGCGCGCTGCTCGCCGCCGGCGCCTTTGCCTCCGGCGCGGTCGTCGGATCGCTTCATTTCCTCACCTTGGGCTGGCTTTCGATCGCTATCTTTGGCGCGCTGCGGATCTTCACGGGCGTCGCGCTCGGCAGCGGCCAAGAAGCCCCGCGGGCCAGCTTGTTTTTGCTGGCCCTCTGGGCGGGCGGAGCGCTCTGCCTGCCACTCGGCCTGATCCGCCACGCTCCGATCCTCATCGTGTCCGGCACGACCCTGCTCTTCGCAGCGCTTCTGCTCTTCAGCTTCCAGATCGTTCCGGCGCTTGCGCGATCCAAGCGCGGCGATCTCACCCGCTCCTACCTCATCGTCTCGCTGGCCTCTCTCTGGGGAACCTGGGGCCTCGGCGCGTTGGCCGCGCTCGCCCGGGCCGGACACCTGCCCATCGCCCTCCCGCCGGGTTACTTCCTGGCGCATTTGTTGATCGCGAACTTTGGCTGGGTCGGCGCGACGGTCGCGGGCGTGGGAACCCATCTCCTGCCGATGTTCTGGCTTTCGACTTCGAGCGTGCGCTGGCCAGTCCGCGCCGCACTGCCCTTCTGGATCGCGCTGCCGCTGCTCGCCCTCGGCGGCGCGTTCTATCCCGAGACCCTTCTGCCGGCCGGCTGGGCCGCCGCCGGGATCGCTTCCGTGCTTTGGATCGCGCAGGCCTTCCTTTTCTTCAAATCCCGCTCGCGCAAGGAAGCCGATACCGGACTGACTCTCGCGGCCGCCGCGACATTGGCGCTCGGCGCAGGCTGGATCCTGCTTCTTACAACGCAGCAACGCCCGGCCTTTCTGGCCGTGATTGTCGTGGGCTGGCTCGTCCTTTTTACGATCGGCATCTTCCACCGGATCGTGCCCTTTCTTGTGTGGATGGGCCGGTTCGCCCGCAAAAAAACATCGCAGCCCGGCGAGCGAGCCACGCCCGTGCAGGTTAAGGACCTGCTCGACCCGCGCCTGTCGCTAGCCACGGCGATCCTTGCCGTTCTGGGCGTCTCGGCCTGGGTCGCCGGGATCGCCTTAATGGTTCCGCGGCTCGCCACCAGTGGGGCCACCGCGCTTTTCGCGGGTGTCGCGCTGATGCTCGGACAAATCCACCCGCTGACCAAGAGGATTCATTCATGAACGCATCCCAATTGAACGCAAACGAGCTCGCGCTCGGACAACTCCGCAATGTCATCGACCCGGAGGCCGGCATCAACATCGTCGACATGGGCCTGATTTACGGGATCGCGGTCCGCGACGGCAGGCTCCACGTCAAGATGACGCTGACGACCCCAGGCTGCCCGATGGGAGACCACCTGCTGGGCGAGACGCAGGCGGCGCTCTACGCGATTCCGCAGGGAATCGGCGCCGAGGTGGAGCTGGTCTGGGATCCGGCGTGGACCCCTTCAAAGATGAAACCCGAGACACTGACCAAGCTTACCCCTGCCGCTCTCGTCGAACTGGACGTTCGACCCCTTTTGGCCGAGGGCCAGGAACCCTTCAACGCGATCATGAGCGCCTTGGCCCGCACTCCTTCCGCAGGAGCGCTTCGCCTGGTCGCGCCATTAAAACCCACTCCGCTCCTACAGATGCTCGGCTCCAAAGGTTGGAGCCACTGGATCGAAACGGGCGACGGGGATTACTGGTCCATCTGGTTCTTTCGGGATGGAGCCCCGGTTCAAGCGCCATCTCACGCACCAACTCACACAGAAGAGCAGCTCGCCCATCTGCAACGGATCCACCCGGAATTCAGGACGCGACTGAAAATCGGCGAAAAGGGCTGGACTCTCGACGTGCGCAAGCTCCCACCCCCGGAGCCTATGGAGCTCACTCTGCTGGTGCTCGCCAAACTGCCGGCAGGAACGGAACTGCTGCAGCTCAACGAACGCATCCCGCAGTTCCTGCTGCCCCTGCTCGCCGAACAAGGATACGAATACACGACCGCCGAACAGCCCGAGGTGGGCGTCCTCGTCCGGATCTTCAAGCCCAAGCCCTGACGGGAGAAGCGGCGGAAAAAGCGACGGGCGAAGCTGATCAAGCGGCACGAGCTTGCTTCAACTGAGCCTCAAAAGCCTGGATCCGCCTGAAGACGACCTGCGGGCCCGCTCCTTCCTTGTACCAAACTTCCGCCCGCGGAAACGGCACGGCGAATTCCGCCGCGATGCGCTTCGAAATTGGATCAGCCTGAGTCAAAAGGATTAAAGCCGGCACCCGCAGGTGCGCCAGCCCGCGAAACCACTCCCGAGTTTCAAAGGGACCCGGCCAGGAGTCCGCGATCGCACGCGGCAGACGGCCCGGCTTCCTGAACCAGGACACCGGGTCGATCCACGCGACCATCCGCACCTGGCGACCGAGATCGGGCTCGCTGGCGAGCGCCATGGCCAACGGAACCGCGGATATCCCGTGGGCTAAGACTCCCAAGGGCCGATCCACCCTGCGGATCGAAGCCCTGATCAGCAGCGCCCATTCATGAAGGGTCCACTTACGTCCTCCAGCCGTCCACGAATCCCCGTGCCCGGGAAAATCAATCAAGTGCAGCGGGTCAAACGGAGGGTTTGTCCGCACCCAATCCTCGGACGACTCGCCCATCCCGTGAAACAGGAACCAGGGGGAATCCCCCTGACCCCGATTCAGCTCCGTCCACTTGATGCACGCATCCGAGAATGCGAAGTACCGCGTCACCGTCCGCGATGAATTGCAAAAAAGATGGCAGGCGATCCTCCGCCTCAGCTTTCAGGGGATTCGCGCTTCGCTCTTCTCGCCGACCAGCTGCTGGAGTCGCTCGATCTCCGCGCCGAACCAGTCGGCCTGACGCCGGAGCGCCGCAGCGGCCTCGGTGACCTGACGAGCCACCTCGGAATTTGAGTCGACCATGTCGCCCAACTGCTGGGCGGATTGATAAAGCTCGCGCAAACCTTCGGCCTGCTCCTTGGAATGGACGATCACCGACTTGAACGCCTGATCCACCTGCGACGCCTGACCTAAAACCTCGCGGATGGCGTGGCCGCTGGCCATGCCGGCTCGACGCCCCGCCTCGATGCGCAAACGCAGCTCATCCACGATCTGCTGCACCCGCTCGATGCTGCCCGAGATCAGAGTCGAAATCTCCGACGAAGCCTGGCCGCTGCGCTCGGCGAGCTCGCCGACTTCGTCGGCCACGACCGCAAAAGACGAGCCAGCATTGCCGGCGCGCGCGAGGATGACCGCAGCAGTCCACCAGGGGGAACCAGCATGCACGACGTAGTCATCCGCGGCGGCCGCGTGGTCGATGGCACCGGCGAGCCACCGCGGACCGCCGACGTGGCCATCACCGACGGGCTCATCACGGAGGTCGGGCGGCTCGACGACACGGCGGCGCACCGCACCATCGACGCCGACGGGCTCACGGTCACGCCGGGCGTGGTCGACATCCACACCCACTACGACGGCCAGGCCACCTGGGACGCGCAGCTCACCCCCTCGTGCTGGCACGGCGTCACCACGGTGGTCATGGGCAACTGCGGCGTGGGGTTCGCCCCGGTGCGCCCCGGGTCGGAGGACTGGCTCATCCAGCTGATGGAGGGCGTGGAGGACATCCCCGGCACCGCCCTGGCCGAGGGCATCTCGTGGGGGTGGGAGAGCTTCCCCCAGTACCTCGACGTGCTCGACGGGCTGCCGCACGCGGTGGACGTCGCCACCCAGGTCCCTCACGGCGCGGTGCGGGCCTACGTGATGGGCGAGCGGGGCGCACGCAACGAGCCCGCGACCGCGGAGGACATCGAGGCCATGGCGGCCATCGTCCGCGACGGCATCGCCGCCGGGGCGCTGGGGTTCTCGACGTCGCGGACGATCATGCACCGCGCGGTCGACGGTGAGCCCGTGCCCGGCACCTTCGCCGCCGAGGACGAGCTGTTCGGCATCGGCCGGGCGCTGGGCGA
>CAYXVB010000108.1:11513-12584 GCA_964467785.1 uncultured Bacteriovoracaceae bacterium | reverse complement strand
ATAGCTTGAGAAGAATACGCTTATACGGCTTTCCGCGAAGCGAATCGGCCTTAGAAACCTTCGCGGTCGCGGACTTGAACTTGGAGCGGGACGATCTCGCCTTTGCCTTTGCCTTTGCCTTGGCCATCGAAGCCTCTTTTTCTCAGCTTGCGGAAGGGAGCCGGCTCCAATCTAAGGAGCCGGCTCCACCACACGGACTCAATTCGAACAAATACCCTTAAGCGTTGGCTTCCGGAGCGTCCTTCATGCCTTCGCCCAGCATGAAACGGGCGAACTTACGCACGGAAACTTCCTGACCGAGAGCCGTGGAGGTTTCTTTAAGGAGCTTTTCGATGGTCTTGTTCGGATCCTTCACGAAGGGCTGCGTCAAGAGGCAGATTTCTTCGAGGAGTTTGCGCACGCGACCATCGACGGCTTTATCCATGAACTCGGGCTTCATCGGCTTGCCTGAATTCTGGATTTGGGCCAGGGCGATTTCCTTTTCCTTCGCCGTCAACTCAGCCGGAACTTCGGCGGAAGTGACAAACTGAGGAGCCGCGGCAGCGATGTGCATCGAGAGGTCCTTGGCAAACGCCTTGAACGCATCACCGTGCGCGACCTGCGCGCTGCCCACCGCGAGGTTGAGGAGCACGCCGACCTTGCCTTCACCGTGGATGTAGGTGGTCACGAGGCCCTTGCCATCGGCAGCGGCTTCGAAACGCTCGAAACGACGGATGCCCATGTTCTCGCCGAGGGCGGCAATCGTTTCCTGAAGAACGTTCTGGACGGGCTTGCCACCCATGTTCGAAGCCATCAGGGCGTCAAGGTCTGCCGGCTTGGCCTGGGCGACATGAGCGCCGAGATCAGCGACGAACTTCTTGAACTGCTCGGTGCGAGCGACGAAATCGGTTTCGCAGTTCACTTCGACAAGCACACCGACATTGCCTTCGCCGTGGATGTAGGAGGACACGAGGCCTTCCTTGGTCGCACGACCGGCTTTCTTGGCGGCCGAGGCCATGCCCTTCTTGCGCAGGAACTCGACAGCCTTCTCGAAGTCGCCCTGGGTTTCCACGAGCGCCTTCTTGCAGTCCA
>CAYXVB010000108.1:0-11503 GCA_964467785.1 uncultured Bacteriovoracaceae bacterium | reverse complement strand
CATCATGCCCGCGCCGGTCTTTTCGCGGAGGTCTTTCACCAACGAAGCGGAAATTTCCATCTTCTATTCTCCTTGAGAAAGAAAGGCGATCAGGCCTTCTTTTCCTCGGTGGCGCCTTCAGCACCTTCAGCGCCTTCAGCCGGCTCTTCCTGGGCGGCGATGTCGGCCTCGTCGATGCCTTGGAGGTCAATGTCGCCTTCGAAGCGGGAGACCTTCTTCTCAGTGTCTTCCTTGTCGCCCTGATCGGCGATTTCCTGGGCGCGGAGTTTTTCCTGGAAGGTCTTGGCGCCTTCGAGGCAGCTGTCAGCAATCAGGCGGGAGAACAGACGGATCGAGCGGATCGCATCGTCGTTGCCCGGGATGACGTGTGTGATATTGGACGGGTCGCAGTTAGTGTCGACCACAGCGATGGTGGGAATGCCGAGCTTCTTGGCTTCCTTGATCGCGATGTGCTCCTTTTCGGTGTCGATCACGAAAATCGCGCCAGGTAGCTTCTTCATGTCCTGGATGCCGCCAAGCGACTTCTGGAGCTTTTCGAGCTCGCGGTCGTAACGGGACTGTTCCTTCTTGGGAACGTCGTTCCAGTCAGCCGAAGCCTTGAGGGCTTCAATCTTCTTGAGACGGTCGATGGAGGCCTTGACCGTCTGGTAGTTGGTGAGCATGCCGCCGAGCCAGCGGTTGTTGACGAAGTACATGCCGGAGCGGGTCGCTTCTTCCTGGATCACGTCTTTGGCCTGCTTCTTGGTACCGACAAAGAGCACCTTCTTGCCTTCAGCAGTCACCTTGGAGGCGAAAGCACAAGCGGCGCGGGTCTGGTCGACCGTCTTTTGCAGGTCGATGATGTAGATACCGTTGCGAGCGCCGAAAACGTACGGCTTCATCTTGGGGTTCCAACGGCGGGTCTGGTGACCGAAATGGACGCCGGATTCGAGCAGCTCGCGCATCGTGACATTAGGCATTTTGTAAGGACTCCTGGAATACTCAAGCGGAGAAAGACAGCGAAAGGCAGTATTTCCCGCGGTTCATGGAGCCACCGGGTTCGGAAACCCATTTCCCGAAGAGTGGACTCCCCTCCACCTCCAACGACCGAACCTACAAGGTCCGGCACCACGTGTGCGGAGGTGTGCGTGTTGACGGCTCTTTTACCGAGCGAAGGGCTCGGATTCAACCGAAAAGTCTGACCCATTCTGACATCAACGCAATCGCTTTACTGAATTACAGGGACTGCTGCCTTCAGCTGATCGATCAAGCCTTCGGCCTTGCGCAATCCGTCCAGCCCGCGCCCCAAAAGATCGAAGCCCGAGGTCCTCTCGTTCCAAACATAGACCCCACCGTCTTGGAATGCGCCGCTCGCGCCCTTCTCGATCTCCTCGAAACTGCGCGCGATCGCCTCTTCTTGAGCTTGCGCCGGATTGCCCCAAAGCGCATGCCCCCCTTTAGGAACTATGATGGAGCTACCCTTGATCGGATTCTTCGTGAAAACTTCACGCATCGCCCGAAGCTGCTTTTTCGGGTCCACAGAGGCATCCAACGCCCCCGTGATCATGTAAACGCGATCCTGGGCGTGTGCCAGATCCAGCGCGAGATCCATATCCAGCTCTCCCTGCATCTTTTTCTGCAGACTGTCGCGGAACGCCTGGTCGTGATCCTTGAGGCACTCGGGCCGATAAGCATCGTAACGCGGACTGAAAGCAGTATCCCGAATCAAGTTTCGGATCGCCCGTCGATGCACCGGCCAAAGCTCGAGCGCGGCGCTCAAGCCCTGCTTGTCGAACTCATGCGCTGGATTTCGCACGCCGGGCGACACCAAGATCAGAGCCTTGAATCGCCCTGGAAACAAAGCGCCAATCTTGGCTCCAATAAGTCCGCCATAGGAGATGCCCGAAAAGAGCGCCTCGCCGCTTGCATAACCGCGTTGATCCGCGATGGATTTAATAGCAATTGCCTGATCCGTGAGACTAATCCCCCGAAAGGTCAATCGAGTCAGCCGAAACAATAAATCATTGGTCACGGTCGACCCGAGCACTCCAAAGGTGGCGTATTGAAGCAGCAGCGACCGCGCGTAATGAAAAGCCAGTTCGTCTTCGATCAATAGCAGCGGGGAAGCCGCTACGTACGGCCGGCAAGCCCTCCCCTGATTTCGAGTCGCGTCGAAGTAAACAGACATGCCAGTGCAAAGAGCGTCATACATTTCCAAGTCTGCCACTCGGGCGACCCGCTCGTTGAATGCGGTGAACTGTGTCTGATTAAATGGAAACCCTCCACCGATCAGCAGAGGACTGGGGGACTCGACTCGAGAACCGCGTCGGGGCAAGATCTTAGAATAAACGACGCCTCGCGGGGTCTCGATAAACTCAGCCCCTCTAAGTGCGCTGCTTGAATCCACCTGCAACCATTCGGTACGGTCAGGCCTGATAGTCGCCTGAAATAGCTCGTACCCTTGGACTGTAGCCCTTTGCGTGAGCTGGGCCCATTCGATCGGAGTGAGGAATGCCGACTGGACAAACGCTTTGTCGAATTCCTTTCGATCGGCTTCCGGCAGATTGTAATAACCGAGAAATTTCTTGAGTTGTTCCGTCTCTGGAAGGTTTGGCAAAGCCGTGCCCGGCGGCGGAGCATGAGGCGGGTTGAGCGCCGCCTGCGCAGCTGCTGCATCGGGAACCGCTTGAGTCAGCACGTGTAGCAAGGCGAGGACTGTCACGGATGCGGTCAACAAAGATGTCTTCATAAGCGCGCACTTTACCGGCAGCACCCTAGCGCGGCAAGTACACGCACACCTCCGGGAAAAGCGCCCGGAGGTGCCATGTGTGCTTGGAAATCGGAATCAGGGGTTGCCGCTCCAGATAAAGCATGCCCCATCAGCACGCTTCCAACCGTCGTCCGTCTGAAATTCCAATCTCGAATGACTGTAATGGCCGGCGCCCTTGCCATCCTCGTTCGAGTGAAGCACGCCGCGTGGCAGCGTGATTGCCGGATTGGGGCCCTGTTCAGCTTGGATTCGGGTACCTAGTAGGTCGGTGAATCTGCGCGCCGGCCCATTCCAGATGGGATTGGGAGCGCCTTCGCAAGCGATCGCCATCTTCACTTCATCATCCTTCCCGGAGACATCGGACACTTCGCCGCCATCCTCGGTCACTGTCTTGTTGAATACTGCGACCACCGCGCAATTGATGTCCTTTTCATGGTGACGGAATTTGTAGTCGCACTTCAGGTTCATGCAGACCGGCTTTGTCTTCTCATGGCAAGCGGGACAATCATGGTCGTTTCCGTCGCCTCCCCCTACGTCCCTGGTGTCCGCCATCGCCATTCCTGATCCGAAGACAAAGCAAAGCGCTGCCGCAAATGTAATATTACGCATCAGACAAATCTCCTTTAGTTGGTTTTCTACTTCGTTGCTCGGAACTTCTTTCAGCGTCGCTCGAACCTGCAATCAACACGCCGGTTGCGTGGCATATCGGTTGCACAATCGGCGCGTCCCGCACCGATGTCGCAAGCCCGTGCGACGAAAGCTGCGAAACGGAACGAAGCCTCGAAAGGAAAAAGATGAGAATCCGAACTATCCCACTGGCCATTGCACTGGCGGCGCCTGTCCTTCTGAATGGATGCGGTTCCGACAGATTCAAGCCTCAGAACCCCCAGGGCGAAATACAAGAACAATCGAACGCCCCCGAAACCGCGCGGGCCGCACCAAGCGCCGCGACTCCCGTTACAGCGGAGGAGCACTGGACGTTGCAGCTCGTTTCGAAATGCGAAGACCCGAAGCAACTGAGCACATGCGCGGGGGCTTATGGTTTCCGAATCTCTCAGGATGGCGCGTATACCGTCGGACCAGGACCCAAAGGTCAGCTTGTGCAAGGCTTCCTGGCTAAAGACGATCTATCGGCACTTCAGGCTGAATTGGGACGATCCAACGGCGAACCAGGAAAGATATCGGAACTGCGAGATGCCAGGGTATCAAACCTGCTAGGCGACCTAGCGCGCCGATATTCCCCTTCCCAATTTCCCAACCCTTGCGTGGACGCAGACGCGGAACTGCGCGCACTTGAGGACAACGCGCGCACCTGCGAGTCCGATCAGGACTGCAGCTATCTGGACAGGGATTTTCTACCGCTCGATAGCGAGCGTCGGGATATCCGAGAAGCGACGTTTAGCGATTGCACATATGTCTCAGCGCTCAATGTGGCAAACCCGACCCTAGCGGTTCAGCTACAAAGAGACCTACTCCTGAAGAGGCTCTCGGTCGAACAGACCTGCGGCAAGGCACGCAAGACCAATTGCATCGCTCCTCGAACTCTTGACCCCTGGCGCTCGGCCGCGGCCTGCGTTGAAGGAAAATGCAAGCTCACTTCGATTCACCTCAATGACTCATAAAGGGAGAATTCCTATGAAAAATCAGATCATGTTCTCGATCACGCTCTTGACGGCCCTCAGCGCGGATGGATTTCAGCTCGCACGAGCCGGCGATCTTCCTTCAGGTCAATCCGCAGGCAAGGACAATGGCGAATGCAAATACGAAGGTTGCAAAAAGACCAGACCGACCTGCTTCAATCTCTATTGCGTTTACCAAAAAGACGGTGATCGCTGCGAAGCGGCTGCGACATTCAATCATTTCGTCACCGACGAAGGCCGTGAAACCTGGGGCAACTCCACTGAAGGGAACAATCCTGTTTACAGCGTGAGCTGTGGCGGGCATCCGATCTACAGCGGTTCGGGGCACCGCTACACAGATCGCTTGGGGACGCGAATTCAGGGAATTCCAGGCCCATTTCCGGCCATTGTCCTTCCTGTGGGAGCCCTCAAGGAACTTCGCCACTACTCCGAATCCACGCTCGAGACGCGCGATGAAACCTACTTGGGTACCTGTTACATTTATACCGGACCCGCGTTCCTATGATCACTCCAGACTGAACTTGATACGCAGCTCTCTAAGCGCTTCGGCAGGAACGGGCTGGTATCTGGCTTCACGGGCAAAAGACGCGGCCGCAAGATCAAGCCTCTCGTGACCACTAGAACTTTTGAGAGACACCTCGCGAGCGCGCCCATCGGGAGTGACCAGTATCGCCAGGACAACCTCGCCCTGCTCTCTGAGTTTCCTTGAAATAAGGGGATAGCTGGGTCGCGATTCGTCCAAGAGCACCGCAATTGGTGGCAGGCCGCCGACATTTTCGTCGGCGGCAACTGGCAGGTCCGCGGCACCCGTGGGATGGGGCGCGGATTCCACCCCGATACCATTTGCTAGGAGTTCGATCTCCTTTTGCGTCGTTCGCGGGGACAGCTTCGATGACTTTGCCCCGCCTGTCGATTTAGCTTCTCCACCGGACAACACGATCGTCAGTCCAGGACGTATTGAGTCCGTCCTCGCTTTAAAGCAGTTCAATGCCATAAACAAAAGCAGGGCGTGAAGCAGTAGCGCGAAAACGCTCGCGGCGCCAAGTCGCAAAACCCAATTCACAGCTCGGCTCCCACTCCAACAAAGACCGAGCGCCCGGGTGTCCCATAGCCGTCGATTTCCTCATATCGCGCATCTAAAAGATTCTCGATTCGCGCGACCACGCGATAGGTATTTCCCATGTTCCAGCGAGCGGCGGCCCTTGCAACGAAATACGGCGCCATCTCCTTGCGGGCAAAGTTGACCGCGTCAAGATCCTGCCGAACACCGACGAAACGCCCGCCAAGACTGAGTTGGACCGACGCAACCGGCCGAAGCGCCAGCTCGGCGGACGCCTGCTGCGACGGACGCCGCAAGAGCTCAAGATTCGTCGTTTCGTCCAACGTTCGAGTAAACGTGTATGAGCCCGCAAGCGACAACCCGTCACTCAACTTGGCACTCGCGCCAAGCTCCAGACCATCGGTTCGTGCCCGCCCGACATTTTGGTAAACAAAGTTTGGAGCGGCGCCCGTGATTAGATTTTCTAGCCGGTTATTAAACCAGGTGACGCTCAAGCCCTCCCATGCAACGCCGAGCTCGTAGCCGAGATTGCGCTCCGGCTGTAGAGCCACGTTGCCGTAAATCGGAGCATGGAGCTGATAGAGCGACGGCGCTTTAAAGCCGGTGCCAACGCTCGACTTCAATGTCAGAGCTCTGTCCGCCAACCGAAGCAGGTCATAGGAGGGGGCTAGGCGATAGGTTGCGACCCATCCATAGCGCTCGTGCCAATCCATCCTCGAGCCCACCGTTAGCCGCAAAGCACCCCAACCTTGCTGGTTCTGAAAGAAGACCCCAGCGGTCCGTGCCGCCTGCTCCCCGAGCGTATTCTCCCCCCAGGTGCCCGTTTCCGACGCGAGACCGAATTCCGATTCAAACTCCACACCCGCCACCAGGGTATTTGAATCCGCGAGATAGAAATTGTTTTGCCATTGCGCCTGGACGCGGGAGCTATCGTAAATCCCATGCAGCCGTTCAGGATGAGCCTGGTCAGGCTCATTGTCGGTTCGCCGCTGATGGTGCGAATAAGTCAACGCGCCCACAGGCTCCCAGGTCCGAACTTTTGCAGGCTTGGCCGTCAGTCGCCCTTCGAACTCACGCGACTCACCGATCCAGTTCGGATCATCCCCACCGGGACCACCTGCCGCATCAAGAGCATAGGTCGATTGAGTGAAGCGACCATTCAGTTCCGCGCGGATGCCAGGCAGCGCCTCGACACCGGCGCGGCCATTCAGTTGCCACGACGTTCTCCCATCCTTCTCCGTGTTCCCGGCCGCTTCGTTCGCGGCCGAAAAACCTGCAGCCCGCTCTAAGCCGCCGGCCAGCGCATAATCGCCTCGCGCCCCTTCGCCGCGAATCGAGGCGCGGGCACTCAAGGATTCGTATGCGCCGATTTCGCTCTCAACCGAAGTATGAACCCTGCCTCGTCCCTTTTTCGTGAAAATCTGAATCACTCCGCCCATGGCATCCGAGCCGTAAAGCACGCTACCGGGGCCCCGAAGTATCTCGATTCGCTCGAGGTCGCCCGCCCCCAGGTTCCCGAAATCAAATGCGCGACCAGGATGAAGCGGATCATTGACCTTTACGCCGTCGATCAGCACCAACACATGCTCGGGATTAGTACCTCGAACAAAAACTGAGGTCGTCTGGCCCGCACCGCCTTGATTTGAAAGCGAAAGCCCCGGGACTTCGCGAAGCAGCTCGGAGACCGAGGCGGACTGCTTGCGAGCAAGTTCAGTGGCGTCAATCACACTAAAAGAACCGGGCGTGTCCTTCTCATCGCTTTCAACCCGAGTTGCAGTCACCACTACGGTTTGAGAACGGCCAACAGAGGGCGACAAATCATCGGCAAGCGCCGAAAAACAACCGATGAGGGAAATGCAGGCCGCAGAACAAATTAACGCAGCGCAGCGTCGGCATCTGAAGATAGAAGTCAATGGTCGGCCCTCCTTCGGGGCAATTCGGAATCGGAGCGCTCGGACTATGACCGTTGCGGGACAGTGCCGGAATCTCACCGGACTTCAGCTTGCCGATCCGAGGCGAACTTAATGCGGCGAGACAAAACTGTCAAAGGATACCGTCGTTTCCCATTGACTCCAGTGGCCACCACCATAAAACTGAGGGCATGAAAAAGACTCTTCTCATTGTTTTCGGTGGGTTTTTCGCACTGACTGCCGCGATGGTCATGTGGTTTGTTTCAGTCGGAAACACACTTGTCGGCATGGACGAAAGCACCAAGAGCGCCTGGAGCCAGGTCGAAAACGTGTATCAGCGCAGAGCCGACCTGATTCCCAACCTGGTCAACACAGTCAAGGGCTACGCCAAACATGAAGCCAACGTCCTCGAGGAAGTCACAAAAGCACGCGCCTCCGTGGGGCAAGTGCAGGTCAAAGGTCCTGAGGACATCGCCGCTCTCGAAAAGTCGCAGTCCCAGCTCACTGGCGCCCTTTCCCGCCTGATGGTCGTAGCCGAGCGCTACCCGGACCTCAAAGCCGACAAGAACTTCCAAGAACTTCAATCCCAGCTCGAAGGCACCGAAAACAGGATTTCCATCGAACGCCGGCGCTTCAACGAAACCGCCCAGCAATACAACGTTTACGTGCGCAGCTTTCCGCAGTCGATCGTCGCCGGCATGCGCGGTTTCCAACCCAAGCCGTACTTCCAGGCCGATAGTGGCGCCAAAACCGCACCCAAGGTGGAATTCTAAAAAGTGATCAAGCACGCGTTCAGGCGCGCGATCCTCACCGCGCTTCTGCTAATCTCGCCGGTCGCCGCTCATGCCGCAAAAGCGATCCCTGCGCCGCCTCAGTTCTACGTTTTAGATGAGCCGCGCGCACTGTCGCCCGGCACCAAGCGCGAGCTCGAATCACTCCTCGTCGAGCACGACCGTGTCACCGGAGAGCAGTTCCTGATCGCGATTTTCAATAGTCTCGATGACGAAGACGTTGTCGACTACACCAACCGAGTATTCAAAGAATGGAAGATCGGACAGCGCGGCAAGGACAATGGCGTCTTGCTGACGCTCTACTGGAAAGAGCGTAAAACCCGCATCGAAGTGGGCTATGGCCTCGAACCGCTGCTTACTGACGCGAAATCCAAGGAAGTACTCACTGAGATTCTTCGACCCGAGCTCCGCGCCGGAAACCCAGACCGCGGTCTCATGCTCTCAACCGTCGAGATTCTTAAAATCCTCGAGAGCCCGCTTATCCAGAGCGGACGCACGCAGCAGAGCCTCAATTCCCCGTCCATGCGCCGCGCGGAGGCACGCGCCCAAGCCAAGGGGGGGACCAGCTGGCTCCCCTGGATCATCCTTGGCGGAGTACTTTGCGTCATCGTTTTCAATCTGCTGACTTCCGCCGACGCGCACTTTACGCGATCCGGCTGGCAACGAACCCGCCCGTTCCGTAACAGATCCCGCGGAGGCGGTTGGTGGACCAGCGGCCCGTTCGGCGGGGGCTGGGGCGGAGGTGGTGGGGGCGGTTGGCCAACTGCTGGTGGCGGCGGAGGTGGAATATTCTCGGGTGGCGGTGGCTCATCCGGAGGAGGAGGCGCCAGTGGCGATTGGTAATCAACAGTCTCCGATCGTCCAAGCGATCGCACATGCCGAAGCCGGCACCACGGGCGAAATCCGCGTTCATCTCTCTCGAAAATGGATCGAACAAAATCCCATGCAACGGGCCCGGACCCTTTTCGAACAATTCGGAATGCACCAGACGACCCATCGCAACGCCGTGCTAATCTATGTCAATTTGCGCCGCCGAAAATTCGCGATCTTCGGCGATAGCGGTGTCAATGAAGTGGTCGGTCCCCATTACTGGGAGCAGGTCGCCACGAACCTCCGCGAACATCTGCGCGGCACGCATCCTGAGCGAGCGATTGCATTTTCGGTCCAGGAAGTCGGCGAGGTCCTTAAAAAGTACTTCCCCGCAGACCCCGACAGCGACAATACCAACGAGCTGCCCAATTTAGTCAGCGAGGATTAAAGCGAAGCTCAAGCTGCCCGATCTCTGCGCTCTCCCGGGTAGACCTCCCGCACACTTTGTCGCGCGATCCGAATCCGCGTTCGCTCCTCACGCAGCCAGAGCCCTGTCGCAATGATGGCTGGCAGCACATAGACGGCCAGGCCGGTCCACATGACAATACCGAGTTGCGCTAACGTGAACGCCACATCTCCATGTCCCGAATTCTGAAGCGCACTCGACACCATAGGACTTCTGGCGCTGCAATGGACGCGCCCAGTTAATCGCTGTATGCTGCCCCCAACATGGGTTCCCGCCAAAATCTCATAGTTGTCGATCGCTTCTATCCACAAGCCAGGGAGCTGCGCGCTCATTTCGAACAGCGTTTCGCCGATCCGAGGTCCAATGACTCCGGCCGCTTTGTCTGGGATTATTGGCACGTACCGGGACAATATACGGTGCTTCGGACTCCGGCCTATCATTACTTCCCGCAGAACCTATACCGGCCGCTTCACGAGGCCCTGGTTCAATGGGGCCGCCGCAACTTAGGCTGCCATGACATTTCACCGCCCTGGATGAGCTGCTATATCGATGGTTGCCGTCAGGAAATTCACAGCGACCTGCCACACGGCCCCTTCGCCTTCGTCCTATCGCTGACCCCATGGGAGGCGCGACGATTCATCGGTGGCGAGACAATGATCTTGCGGGAGGAAATGCTCAGCTTCTGGTCCAACCTGGATCGCTATACGAGCAATGGCCTCGAAGAAAAGGAGGTTTTTCAGGCGATCCCATCGCTCTTCAACCGACTCGTTGTCTTCGATCCTCGCGTCCCTCATCAGGTCCGGAGAGTCGAAGGCGCAGCCAACCCTCGCGACGGCCGTCTCGTGATCCATGGCTGGTTCATGCAACCCCGACCTTACATCGACGGCCCGGCCCAGCGCCCAGAGTTACGAAAAGCGATCTCCGGCGTGGTCAACGGACTTTCTGAAGCGATCGGGGACACCGATACACTTCGCGGAATCGCCAGCTTCCGATTCTCGATCAGTCCCACGGGGCGCGTGAGCGGCTGCAAGCTGATCGCGAGCACTCTCATCGATATGAACGGAAATCAGGAGCTGGTGCGAAAGGCTCTGAGTTCGGTGCCGCTCTCGATCCGGAGCATGCGCTTCCGCCCCCAGTCACGCACCTCACACGTCACACTACCCCTGATCTTCGACAGATAGCCGAGTCGAAGAGACCTTCAAGAAAACGCCCACTGCCTGACTTCTCAATGCTGAGGGATCAATGCTTTGGAGAAATGAGTCGCTCGGCCTTCATCGTCTTCTGCGTCGCCGAGCGCTCAAATACTCGCTTCATATAGGCCTGAAGAGTGGGCCAACGCGCCATATCCACCTTGACGTAATTCGCCCAATTCAGGACGGTGAAGAGATATGCGTCTGCCACGCAGTAACCGGATGGCATCAGATAATCCTGATTTCCGAGCTTTCCCGCAAGGACATCGAAACGAGTAACCAGATCTGCGATCGCAAAGGCCCGGACCTCGTTTCGCGCGCTCTCGGTCGAAGCCATATGATCGAGCGTCCAAAGCGGGCTGAAGCCCTTATGAATTTCAGTCGCAATGAAATTCAGCCACTCCATCTGACGATAACGCTCCATAGTACCAGCCGGCGCAATCAGCTTCGCCTCCGGCTTTTGATCGGCTAAGTATTGAACAATCATTGCGATCTCGGTGAGGGTTTTTCCATTGTCGAGTTCAATGACTGGAACTGCGCCCATGGGATTCTTCTTCAGATAGATCGGATCCGGCTCTTTCGCGAGATCCACCGGAATGGCTTCATATTCCATTCTCAGCTCCTCGAGCACGATATGAACGGACATAGAACAGGCGGCCTTGGAGTAATAAAGCGTCATCATATGAAAATATTACTTATCGCGTTTCCAGAAACCGAATCAAGACAAAGCGTGTCGTTGATTCGAGTTTGATAGAATCAAAACAATTATGACATCCTCCTTTAAAGATCTATTTTCCGCTCAATCCAACCAATACGCTCGGTACCGTCCGGCCTACCCCGCCCAGCTCTTCACTTTTCTTGCGCAGGCCTCGCCCGGACATGGCCTC
>CAYXVB010000107.1:0-12610 GCA_964467785.1 uncultured Bacteriovoracaceae bacterium | reverse complement strand
GGGATCCACTGGACATGATCAGCATGCAGGTCACTTGGGAGGAACCCGCAACGAAATCCCAAAAAGAGCTGCTCTTCGCCTCCGGTGATCTGGGCCATCTTCAAGGCACGCTCATGAATCCCGCGTTCCGGCCCTGGTGGAAAAGCGTCCTCGATGACGAACAGCCCGTCGCGCTCGTGATCAAAGGATCCCAAAGCGTCCTTCGTCCGACCTTTATCGACAGCGATGTCGGATTCAAGATCCGGGAGTCGTTCCTGGACGGCTTCTTCAAGCGCGGCGGGATCATTGCGGAAGGGGCATCGAAAACGAAGAAGGATGGCGACAACTTCCTGAGCCATCGACTGCCCGAGGGCCGGACCCGTTGGGAGCTCACCGACGGTGACCCTCGCTTCGACCATCCGGAAAAAGAATTCACGATGGAAGTCCCCTTCAGTTACTCCGGCAAGGTACGAGTCTCCCAATATGGCGCGGGCCTGCAGCAGGTCCCCGCCCCCGAGACATTCATCCGGTTTGAGCACCTTCGTGAGCTCAACAAGGCGTCATCCGGAAAATGAAGCCCAACCCCAGGCGGCGTGCTAAGTTCTTGGAGTGAAACTCGTCATCACCCATGAGTTCCCCAAGGAGATTCTCACACGGCACTTTGGCGACGACGCGCACATCGTCCTGGCGGCGACACGCACCCGGCTAAAAACGGAGCTCCGCGACGCCGACGCGCTGATGTGTCTTTTAACTGACCTGATAGACGAAAGGCTGCTAAAAACCGCCGCGCGCCTCCGCTGCGTCGGCAATGTCGCCGTGGGCGTCAACAACATCGACCTGAGCGCCTGCGCCCGCCGCCGCATCGGCGTGGTCAACACTCCCGGCGTTCTCACCCAAGCGACGGCCGAGCTGACGCTCGCGCTCCTGCTGGCCGCGAGCAAGAGAGTGCCCGAGGGCGAACGCCTGGCCCGTTCCGGGCGCTGGAAAGGCTGGTCCCCCGACCAGCTCCTTGGGCAAGAGCTGCACCGACGCCATGCCGTGATCGTGGGCGCGGGCCGCATCGGCAAGCGAACCGCCCAGCTCATGCGGGCTTTCGGCATTCGGGTGACGTTCATTACCCGACGCGACACCGCCATGGCGATTCGACGTAAACTAGTCCGGGCGCAGATCCTCTCATTGCACCTGCCGCTCACTAGCGAAACCCGGCACTGGTTGGACCGCGACCGCCTAGCCTGCCTGCCCCCCGATGCGATCGTGCTCAACACCTCCCGAGGCCCCGTCGTCGACGAAAAGGCCTTGCTCGCCGCGCTCCGCGCCCGTCGGATCTTTGCGGCTGGCCTCGATGTTTATGAGCAGGAGCCCCGGATTCCCTCTTCGTTAAGAAAGCTCTCCAACGTGGTCTTGCTTCCCCATCTGGGTAGCGCCACACAGGAGACTCGCCGGGCCATGGCCGAACTGGCGGCTCAAGGCATCTCGGCGGTTTTAAGTGGCAAAGCCCCCCCGAACTTAGTAAAGTCAAGCAGCTAGCTGCTGATCCCGATGAACACTTTCAAAGGTAGCCGCATCATCATCGTTTCGGACGGAACGGGTGAGACCGCAGCCCAGATGTGCAAGGCTGCCATGGTCCAGTTCCGGCAGCATGACGTTTATTTCGCGCGCTTCAAAAACGTTCGCAACGAGGCGCAGATCGAGGCCATCTGCGAGGATGCCGCGCAGAACAAGGATCTTCTCGTCTACACCATCGTTTCGCCGCAGCTGCGGGCCTACCTTATGAGCCAGGCGCGCGCCAAATCCATTCCTTCGATCGACTTGCTCGGTCCGCTGCTCGCCGGCTTAGCCGGTCACTTTGGCTACGAACCCAAGTCGATTGCCGGCCTGCTTCATGACGTCAACGAGGACTACTTCAAGCGAATCGAAGCCATGGAATACACAATCGCCCATGACGACGGCCGCGACCTGACCGGTCTCGACAAGGCCGACCTGGTGATCCTCGGCATCTCGCGCACTTCCAAGACTCCGCTCTCGATGTACCTTTCGCACCAGGGCTGGCGTGTCTGCAACATTCCCATGATCATGGGTTTTGAAGTTCCCAAGGAAGTCTTCGAGATCGACCAACGCCGCGTGATCGGCCTCACGATCGATCCCGAAAACCTGGCGACCATCCGTCGCGCCCGCCTCGAGCGGCTCGGGCACGACAAAGGCGGCGAATACGCCGATCCCGAGAAGGTGAACCAGGAAATCGAGTACGCGGACTCAATTTTCCGTCGCAACAGGCGTTGGCCTGTGTTTAACGTCACAGGAAAAGCGCTCGAGGAGACCGCCTCCGAGATCATCAAGCTGATGGCCTCGCGCAGGCTCACCCCGTCCCATATTTTAGAAGGCGTCCCGGCCGTGGCCGCGGCAGAGGCACCCAAAAGCAACAAAACGGCTGAATGACTGAGTAGAGGTCACACCCATGGCAAGAGGCTCTAAAGTTTGGTTCAACGGCAAAATCCTTCCGGTCGAAGAGGCCAAGATCAGCCTTTTCACCCACGGTCTGCACTACGGCGTGGGCGCCTTCGAAGGCATCCGCGCCTACAAGCAGGCCAAGGGCGGCGGCGCCGTCTTCAAGCTCGTCGAGCACATTGAGCGCTTCCATGAGAGCTTCAAAATCCTAGGCTTCGCGCTCCCCTACACGGTGCCGCAGATCGTCCGGGCCTGCATCGACACCTGCAAGGCCAACGATTTCGAGGAATGTTACATCCGCCCAATCGCGTATATCGCCGACGGCCCACTGGGCGTTAATCCCGGCGCCAACCCGCCGGTCGACGTCGCCATTCTCGTTTGGGAATGGGGCTCTTACCTGGGCGACAAGGGCATGAACGAAGGCGCCAAACTCAAGATCTCCAGCTTTGTCCGCCCGCATGTCAACTCCGCCATGACCAAGGGAAAGATCACGGGCCAGTACTGCAATGGCGTGCTCGCCAAGCGCGAGGCCGTAGCGGCAGGCTATGACGAAGCTCTCCTGCTCGATCCGGAAGGCTACCTGACCGAAGGCAGCGGCGAAAACCTGTTTGCCATCAAGAATGGCGTCATCCGCACCACTTCGCTCGGATCGATCCTCAACGGCATCACTCGCCAGACGGTGATGGAATACTTCGCCAAAAAAGGCATCACCGTGCTCGAAAGCCGGATGACCCGCGACGACCTCTGGTGCGCGGACGAGGTTTTCCTCACCGGTACCGCAGCCGAGATCACCCCCGTCTCCTCCATCGATGATCGCAAGATCGGCAAGGGCGAGATGGCCGGCAAACCGGGGCCGATCACGGCCAAGCTCAAAGCCGACTACGCGGAAATCGTCCGCGGCAAGATGCCCGAGCTCGCTAAGAACTGGCTGACCCCGATCGATTGAGACCGGGGCTCGCGCTCCGGCGCGACTCTTGTCTCCAGCAAGGAAGCTGACGACTATGCTCATCGGTGTCGGACGGATCGTCTTGGATTTCTACGGCAATCTCGATGTCCCCAAAAAACGTCGGGAGCTGGAGGAGCTTTGTACGAGCCTGCGCAAAAAGTTCAACCTCTCGGCGCTCGAGGTCGCGGACTTCGACGACCCTGAACGCTGCGTGCTTGGCTTCGCTGCCGTGATCCCGGAGAGCTGGAAAGAGCTGTCCGCCCGGCACTTCGTGGAGAAGATCTGTGAGACCATCGATCAGACCGCGTTCGCGCGCGTAACGGTCGAGGACTGGGATCTCCTTTGTCATGGCGAAGAAGGTCCGATGAATCCCGACGACGACTACCGCGGCCCCCGCGACGAGGCGCAAGCCGCACGCGCCCGTATACGGGCACAGCGCAAGCCCCGGACTTGAACCAGCCTGCTGTTCCCAGCTAATGAATTACGGGGTCGGGCCGCTCTTCGAGGCAGTCAGCCGGTCCAGCGTCGCCACCGGCACATAAGGCGCCTTTCCGGGCTTACCGGAAACGTCCGAAAGAAAAGCGTGCAGTCCCGCGGCCTTGGCAGCCTCGACTTCTTTCTCATCTTCGCCAATATACACCGCATCACACCCTTGGGCCGCGGCGCGCTCTTTTGCCTTTACGAAGAGATAAGGTGCCGGCTTGCGCTCGGCGTCCGTCGGAGGCAGCAGGATACCCGCCTCGAACTCGCTCCAGCGAATCCGCTCGCGATCCCGCCACCGATGTTTCACGTAGTCCTTAAGGTGCTTCACCTTTGAGCTGAGGGACTTGCCCCAGCTCTCAGGTGCGTTGGAGATGACGCCCACCTTGTAGTGATGGTCCTTCAACTCGTTGAGGAACGCTTGCGCGCCAGGCATGAAGCGCAGGTTTTTGTCCTCACCCTTCTTATCGCGGGTACGGGTGTCGATGATCGTGTTGCCCAGGTCCAGATAAACCCAAGGCCTGTCGCAGACGGGCATCGGGGCCGGGTTGGCTTGGACCAGCGTCACACTCAAAAGGAACGATAGCAGGATCCCACACATGAGAAATCCAGACATGCACCCGGAAGGGCGTAGAATCAACTCCAAACGATTGAAAAATGTACGATTCAATCTGTCCAATTTATCAACAGTGGGCTTCGCCTCAATAATCGAATTCTTCGGAATTTGATTCCCAGGTCCTGGCAGGATCGATTCAGCGGGGGCCGCGCGCCTTCTCGTCCCGATCGATCTTGCGCTGGGCGAGCGCATCTATCTGGATCCAGATCAACCGCGAAAAACGGATCAGGAGCGGAGTGAGCACGACCAATGCCCCGATTGTCACTGCGAGTATCGTGAACGGTTCTCCATGCAGCACGAGGATCCCAAAAGCCACGGCCGGCACGGCCAAGCCGCAACACAAGAGGTAGCTGAATACCATCGCTCCCACAAAGAATCCTGGCTCGCGCTCATAGACATGTCCGCAAGAGGGACAGGCCCGGTGCATAAGGACGACGGAGTGAAAAATCTCGCCTTTCCCGCAGAACGGACAGCGATTCTCGAAAAATCCAGGCCTTCCTGTTCTCATCTCTCCAGATCTCCCCTCACGTCCTGAGAGCATTGAAAAACTCGAGCGAGGCTTCGATCTCCTGCACGCTCACCGTGGCGGTGCCGCGCTTGCCGACCTCCACGCCCGCGGCGAGATTGCCGAGCACGCAGGCCTCCTCGATAGCCGCGCCGCCGGCCAGCGCAAGCGTCAGCATCGAGATCACCGTATCGCCCGCGCCCGAGACGTCGTAGACTTCGCGCGCGTAGGTCGGGATCAGCTTGCAGCTCGTCGCACCCTTCGAAAAGATCGCCATTCCGTCCTTGCCTCGGGTGATCACGACGTGACGGGCGCCGCACTCTTCGACCAGCCTCCAGCCCGACTCCCAGAGGGAGCGCTCGTCACGGATCTTCATTCCCGTGAGCGCCTCAGCCTCCTTCGTGTTCGGCGTCAGCACTCCGGCGCCTTTGTAAAGCCCGGCCGGCGACTTGGCGTTGGGATCCACGGCAACGATCTTGCCGTGCTTGCGGGCCAACGCAAAAAGCTCTCGAGCAAATGCGGCGCCCACCAGACCTTTGGCGTAATCCTCGAGAATCACCGCGTCCGCCTTGGGCATGAGCGCCCTTACCTTTTTGAGCACGGCCTCCTCGGTGCGGGGATCCAGCTCGTGCGTGCTCTCGTAATCAATCCGGAGCAGCTGCTGACCGTCGCTGACCACACGCTCTTTGAGCACGGTCCGGCGCGATCGATCGACGACCAGATTCCGATGGGCGATGCCATTGGACTCAAAAAGAGCTTTCAGCGTGCCCGCGCCCGCATCCGAGCCGATCACGCCCACCATCCAAGGCTCGCCACCGAGGGCTTGGATATTGTCCGCGACATTGGAAGCCAGCCCCAGCTTGAGGCGCTCCTCCGTGACCGTCACGATCGGAACTGGAGCTTCTGGAGAGATCCGCTCGACCTGCCCGACGGTATAACGGTCAACGCCGACGTCACCGATCACCAGGACCTTGCGATTGATCCGGTAATGGAGGAGTTCCCTGAGGCGTTGGCGATTCCAGTGACGGGGGTCGATCGATTCGAAGTTCATTTTATTATTGCGGGTCATCTTTGTTTCTCTGGCAGCTTCCCTGGCCGGGTCTTTGGTTCTAGGTTCCGGCCTTGTTATCCGAAAGCGCCTCGGGGACGAACACCTCGGGCTCCGAGGCCTCGGGCATTGCACGGGGAGCCGCCGCACGCGCAAGCTGAGCGGTCACCTGCTCGAGCGCCTGATTCACGGCAAGCCCCTTCATGCACGGAAAGTAATGGCACTCGCTGCCGCGGCACTTAAAGTCTTGCCCGCAGTAAACATCGGGCACGAGCACGCTCGCACGAGACTCATCGCGCAAATACGGCCCCCATCGGATCGCGCTCTGAACTCGAATGGGAGGATAAAATGTCACCACCGGACGGCCCGTGGCGACCGCCAGATGGAGCGGCCCGGTGCTCGGGGCCACCACTACGGACGCGTGCGCGAGCAATGCTCCGAGATCCTCGACCGTGCGGGTCACCGCCGGAGAGGACAGGATCAAACGCCCCGTCCAGCTCGAAAAGCCGGTTTTAAGCTCGAGAGCCTTGCGAATTCGCGTCAACAGCTCCCCTTCCATCGGACCCGCGGTCATCAGCACTGGCCGCCCTTCGCGCAAAAGCGCGGCCACAAGCTCGATGTAATGAGTCTCAGGCCAGTTCAGCGCCGACCCTCCCATTCCCGGATGCACGGCAACCAACGGCTGCGCTACCTCCCAGCCCTGGGCCAAAAGCCACTGACGCGCCCGCAGGCGCGCGTCGTCGGAGATTGCCGCGGAAACCGGCACATTGCGAGTGCCGACCCGTATCCCCAAGCGCTTGAGCAGCTGCAAGTTATAGTCGGTCTCGTGCATCTCCACCTGGGAGCGACGCTGGCGCACGCCCTTGTTATAAAAAAGGAAAGAATGCGGCCGGCTCAATGGTCCGATGCGATATCGGATTCCGGCCACCACGAGTGCGGCCGCGAGCTTGACTTGGGATTGCAGCACGATGGCCACGCCAAACCCCCCGCGACGGAGTTCCGAGACCAGTCTAAAAAAGCCTCGGATTCCGCGATGACGCCCCTCTGGATCATAGAGGATCACGTCATCGACTGACGGCAGACCACGGATCACCGGCGCGATCGCCGGCTTGACCATCGCCGTCACCATCGCCTTGGTATTGTGCCGCTTGAGCACGTCAAAAACCGGAGTCGACAGGATCACGTCTCCGAGTCGATCGCAGCGGACCACAAGGATGCGCAGCGAATTATTGCGCGCGGGCTGCGAGGTACTAAACGAATGGAAGATCATGCCGTCCTCAGGACAATTCGGATTCGACGAAGGCCCGATTCAAAGGCCCAGACGAATCCGGGCGACCCCTTCCATCGTACGCACGACCTCGTCGAGTGTCATGCTCGAAGTATCTATTTCAACAGCGTCCGCAGCCTTACGCAAAGGCGCCACGGCACGCCCCATATCTCCCGCGTCCCGTTCGCTGATCTGCTTTTTGAGCTCTTCAAACGAGGGCGCATCCGCTCCGGAGGCCTCGATCTCCGCCAAACGGCGCTTGGCCCGCTCCTCGACGTTGGCGGTCAGGAAAAACTTGATATCGGCATCCGGAAAAACAACCGTGCCTATGTCGCGCCCCTCCAAAATGGCCTTCCCTTCGCAGCCCAATCTGCGCTGAAGACCGAGTAACGCGGCGCGCACCTCGGGAATCGCTGAAACTTTACTCGAAGCCATACTGACTTCAGGCGTCCGAATCAGACCGGTCACATCCCGGCCGTTGGCGAAAATCCGGTTGGAGGGGTTCTTCTGCGGCATACGCTTAAACTGAAAGTGCACCTCACGCGCGATCCGGATCGCCAGGTCTTCGTATCCCAGGCTCAACTCGCCACCGAGATTCTCGAGCGAGAGCAATGCCACGGTTCGATAAAGCGCCCCCGTATCGACATGCACAAAGCCGAGCGCCTCTGAAAGCCGCTTGGTTGCCGAGCTTTTTCCCGTACCGGCCGGACCATCGATGGCGATCACCGGTCCTTGCTTGGGAACCGAAATCGAATCCATAGCCACCCCCGGGCTCACTTCCGGGCCTTCTTCGAACCCCTGCGGACGGCTTTGCGGAGGAGCTTGCGAGATGAAGCACTTCCTTTGTCGGCCTTCTTGTCCGCGTAAAGCTCACGCAAGACCCGCACTGCAAAAGCATTCTCCGCGGGAGTGCCGACACTGATGCGCAATGCGTGCGACATGCCGTAGTTGGCGACCGGACGGAAAATCACGCCTTTGCGCAGGCAAGCCTGATAGACTTCCGGGCCGCTCGCACCGAAACCAGCCTGCACATCGGCCAGCAGGAAGTTGCCCTGACTCTTCCAATACGGAACACCCAGCTTTTTGAGGGCTTTTTCCCAATACTCCAACCCCTGCCGGTTGATCTTGCGGGCGCGGGCGACAAAGGCCTTGTCCTTGAGCGCGCCTTCGGCGGCAGCCAGACCCAGGGAATTGATATTGAACGGCTGACGCACTTTCTCCACGTCGCGGATCACGCTCTCCGAGGCGACGCCGTAACCGATACGGAAGCCCGCGAGGCCGTGAATCTTGGAAAACGTGCGAAGCACGACCACTTCGGGAAAATCCTTGAGCAACGCGACCGCGTCCGGCAGATCGCGCGCAGTGACGTATTCCCAGTAGGCGTAGTCGAGCACCACGAGGGCCTCACCCCCGCGCGCGGCGCGCACGCCCTTGAGGAACGAGCGTAGCTCGTCCGTCGTCACGTAAGTGCCGGTGGGATTATTGGGGTTCGCGATGAACAGGAGCTTAGCGCGGTCATCGCCCTTGAGCAGCTGGAGCATCGCCGGAAGATCGAACCGGAGGTCCGAAGTGAGGGGCGCCTCGAGGGTGCGCACGCCGGAGATCTGCGCGCACAGGCGATAGGCGACGAACGCGGCCTGCGAGGTGATGATCGCGTCTCCCGGCTGGCAATAGGTGCGGATCAACAGATCGATGATCTCGTTGGAGCCCTGGCCGACGATGAGCTGCCCGGGCGAGACTTTAAGATGCCGCGCCAGCGCGTGCTTGAGAGCATAGGCCGCGCCATCGGGATAGCGATGAGTCTCCTTGAGCGCGGTACGGGTGGCCGCGACAGCGAGAGGGCTCGGGCCAAGCGGATTCTCGTTGGAGGCGAGCTTGACGACTTTTTTGATGTTGAATTCGCGCTGGGTTTCTTCGATGGGTTTGCCCGGGACATACGGGGTCATCGACCGGATATAATCAGGAATGTTCATGGCGCCCTATCTCCAATGGATCGGGCCACTAGATCACGGGTTTAACCTTGGTGCAAGCCCACTCCAGGCTCTCCCACTCGGCCTGAAAACGCTCCAAAACGCGTTGCGCCCAGGCGCGTGGCTCCACGCCCAGCTCGCCCAGTCCGATCGCTGGCACCGGCGCGCCAGTCGGATCGATGTTGATCCCGGCATGCAGGAGCAGAGACACCGGCGAAGCGGTCACAATCGACACCGACAACTTGCGCTCGAGGCCTCCCTCCACGCTCACGTAGAGATCATCTCCCTCGCGCCGCCACTTGAACCGAGGCTTGTCCGCCAGCTCCAGCTGCAGCGCCTCGCCCGCCATCGCCATGAAAAGGCGCTGGATCAGCACGCCTTCGGTGAGCGAACGCATTCCAAAGAATTCGCCGAGAAAATGCACCATCTCGCGCGCCTCGATCCGGTCGGAGGCAAGCTTGTCCTCCCAGTCCACGAGATGCTCCGTCTCGACCCGGCACGGCCCGATGAAGGCGCCGATCGCGGAGCCGCGGAGCCCAAAACGCTCCAACAAGAAATGCGGACGAAGCTCGGGACCGCGGTACTCCAACGACTTGTCGGAAAGATGAGTCACCAATGCCATAGATCACGCCTCCCCGAGCGCGCGCGCCTGGCGCCGGCAGGATTCGCAGGCGCCGCAGGGCTTTTCGCCCCCATGATAGCAGCTCCAGATCCGGTCAAACGGAAACGGGCGCGGCAGCCGGCGCAACTCGCCCACGATCTCGCGCTTGTTCATCCGCACCGTGTAACAGCGCACGGAAGCGTGATTACTGGTCGAAAGCGCGAGAGCACTCGAAGCCCGATGGAGAAAGTCCTCGGAGTTGTCCGGAAAAGTCACGGCCTCCTCCGCGTTGAACCCCACCACCACTCGGATCGCGCCCACGCGCTCGGCAAAGGACGCGGCGACGTTGATCAGTACGCCGTTGCGGTTGGGGACCCAGACGGCCGCCGCGCTGCCGGTGATGACCTTCATGTCATCGAGCTGGGAGCTGGCGAGCTCGGGCACATCTTGCTTTGTGTCGGTGAGCGAGCTTCCGCCGAGACCGCCCAGCCAGCGGAGGTCGAGCACGCGGTGTTCGACCTCGTAATGCGCGCTCAATGCGCGCGCGGCTTCGACTTCCCTGGCCGCCGCCCGCTGGCCGTAATCCACCGTCAGCGCCAACACGGGCAGGTCGCGCTCGGCGCAGATCGCCAGATTTGCCGCGGAGTCAAGTCCGCCGGAGAGCAGCACCACGGAGCGCGCGCGCGAGCCCATCTCGTCACACCTGCTGGAGTCGACGCCGGTCGCTCTTCTTTTCGTCGAAGTAGCTCGCCGAGCAGCGCTCGTTTTCCCAGACAGTCACCTTTTCGATCCAGGTTTCCGACGTGTCGAGCTGGGCGGAGAGACGGTCGTAAGCGAGCTTGGCGATGGCCTCGGCCGAGGGGTTGAGCGCCTTGAAATCCGGCAGTAGGTTCAGATCTTGATGGTCCCACGGAGCCACGAGCTCCTTGGCCGCCCGTTTGAGGTCGCGAAAGTCCATCGCCATTCCGATAGAATCCAGGCGCTTGGAGCAGGCAAAAACTTCGACGCCCCAGTTGTGGCCATGCGGGCGAGCACAGTCGCCGGGATAACCCTCCAAGTGGTGGGCGGCCGGAAAATCGAGTTTAATCCTAAGTTCGTACATGTATCGGGTTCCCCTGAGGAATCCCGGATATAGTCAAACTGTCGCTACGCGTCAATGAACTTTTACCCCCGCTCGCCGTTCTGGGTATTAAGCTTCAATGCGCTTGGTCGAACGCATGGGAGCACGACGGACTGGCTCCGGCCCTTGATAGAATCGGAATGCGGGCAGGTTTTTGCGGATCGCTTCGTAATATTTTTTGGTGCCGGTAGGCCGGAAGGTCTTTCGAGCCAGCAGCTCGTCGAGACGGGCTGGGCCGACATTGTAGGCCGCCACCAGGTAGTACGGCGAAAGCGTACGGTAGCGGTCTCGGAGCTGGGCCAAGTAAGCCACACCCAGTTCGAGATTCAGAAATGGATCCTGAAGATGACGGCTGAATGCGGTCTCGTCGTGCCGCTTGAGGGCCGGGGCGATCCCCGGGTAGAGTTGCTCGGCCTCCATCTGCCGGGCAATCACGATACCAGTAGCGGGCATGATCTGCATGAGCCCCATCGCCCCGACGGGAGACTGGGCTTTGATCCGGAACCGACTCTCCACTTCGATTAGGGAAAGCACGAAGGCCGGATCAAAACGATACTCCTGGCAGAGACGAACCAGATGATTGGAAAGTCGCGGAATGCGAGACTTGGGAAAGAGATCCAGCCGGTCCTGAAGGATCCGGGCGACCTCGGCTTCACTCATGGTCCGATGGGAGTCGGCCACGGGCGAGTGGCGCGTAAAACTGAGATCGTCACTCGGATCCGCCTGGATCAGGCCCACAGCTCCGCTCGCCAGGAGCAGAGCAAAGAGGACCGAACGACGACAAACTTGTTTGATAAAACTCATAACGCGCCTCGTAAAAAGGCGGTCCCAACCCTACTGAAGGCGGTCGGTGGTGTAAAGGCGATTTTCCCCCGACCGCAGCCTCAAGGCTCGGCATGACCGTCACCCTCACAAAGCAAGCAGCGGTCCATCCTTTCTAAAGGGTTGTATTTATTAACATACGCAGCGCAAACCAAAATAGTCTCGGGAGCGACCCTGTTCCTCCAAGAATTCAGCGGCATCCCCTCGCCTTTGCACCTAAACTGGGGAGAATGGCACCCGAAGCCCCCCTTTCTTCGATCGTTTTCTTTGACGGGTACTGCGGTCTTTGCGACCGCTTCGTGAGTTTTCTTGTCCGCCAGGATCGCGACCGACATCTTTACTTCGCGCCCCTTCAAGGCGAGGCCGCACGACTTCGGCTCCCGAACGAACTTCGTCCCGCCGGAATGGATGATGCTGCGCTCAGGACTGTGGTCCTTCTCGGCTCCGACGGAATCCACACCCGCTCAGACGCCGCCTTGCTGGCCATCGCATGTCTGGGCGGCAAGTGGACTGCGGCTCGGTGGCTGATGTGGGTTCCCCGCTTTCTCCGAGACGCGGTTTATGACTTCGTCGCTCGCCATCGGTACCGTTGGTTTGGCAAACTCGAAACCTGCCGAATCCCATCGCTCGAGGAACGTGCCCGATTCCTCGATTGACACTAAGCATCATCCGAATTATTACGCTGGTCATGAAATCACAATCCGCCCCCCGCCCCCTTTTCTCCCTTTCACTGATCTTCTTGGCCGCCCTAGGCACTTCGCACGCCATGGCCGCTCCCCGCAGCCGCGCGGCTCTCTGCCGCAATGTCGCT
>CAYXVB010000106.1:3119-12928 GCA_964467785.1 uncultured Bacteriovoracaceae bacterium | reverse complement strand
GGCGAGTTATTGCATGGTCGCGTGGTGTCCGTCCGCGATCCAGCGGTCGTAAAACTCGATGTCATCGCGATAGACGTCGAGATTGAGCGCACGATCCAGATCCAGCGCTCCCGCGAGCGGGAAGCCCGCATCCCGCGTTGAAGTGATCAATCTGGAATGAAACCCTGTCATCTCGATCAACCGGGAGCGCCTTTCCTAACGGACGACGGGGAGGCCTA
Organism: uncultured Bacteriovoracaceae bacterium; assembly: GCA_964467785.1. Taxonomy (GTDB): domain Bacteria; phylum Bdellovibrionota; class UBA1018; order UBA1018; family UBA1018; genus CAYXVB01. The sequence continues at coordinate 12,710 of CAYXVB010000106.1, read as the reverse complement.
GCTCTTCCCACTCGCAAAGTCCGCCATCCAAGGAACGGGTTTTTTCAAAACCATGCATCCGGAGGATCGATACCGCCCTCAGGCTGCGGATACCGTGCGCGCAGTAGATCACGAGATCCGAGTCAGGCGAAAGCTCGCTTTCGGCGCGGCGATGGAGCTCTCCGAGTGGGATATGGATCGCTTTTTCGAGGCGCGCCTCGTCCCACTCCTCAGGCTCACGCACGTCCACCAGCACGATCTGGCCGGTTTCGTTCATAAGTTCCTGGGGAGTGATGATCCAGTCAGGCCGTTCCATCTCAGTGCTTGGTGCTGACGCCCGCCGGGAGGCTGGAGCGCCATTCGCGCACGGGAGCCGCGACCTTGAGGCCGGGCTGCAAGCGCGAAGCGGAGACTACGCGGACCGCGCGACCCACCAGGTCGAGCGGCATCGCTTCGGTGATTTCGACTTCGACGATGTCGCCGGGGCGGAGCGCAGACATCGCGTTCTGGCCGCCTTCGAGGTCCTCGATGGCCGAGATATCATTGATCAGCACGTGGCCGTCGATCTCCTGCGCTTGTGTCGACATGCGGCTTTGGATCAGCAGCTCAGTCTCCTCGCTGGGGCCTTCGATCATCACTTTGACGGTCTTGCCGACATATTGCTCGTTGCGGGCCTGGCCGAGCTTCTGGAGCGTCTGCTCGAGCAGCTTGGCGCGCTTGCGCTTGGTGGCGGCATGGATCTGCCCGTCCATCTCGGCAGCTTTGGTGCCTTCTTCCTTGGAGTAACGGAACACTCCGACATGGTCGAGGTTCAGCTTTTCCAGGTCGGAGCGAAGCTCCTCGAACTCCGCTTCGGTCTCGCCGGGAAAGCCGACGATGATCGAAGTGCGGAAGACAAGACCCGGGACCTTGGCGCGCAGCTTGCCAACGAGGTCGAATAGCTTGGCTTTGGTGAGGCGGCGGTTCATCGAAGCGAGCATGCGATCATTGGTGTGCTGGATCGGCATGTCGAGGTACTTCACGATCTTGGGCTCGCGCGCGATGATATCGACGAGCTCGTCGGAGAACTGATCCGGGTAAACGTAGTGCAGGCGGATCCAGTCGATGCCTTCGACTTTGGCGAGCTCGGGGAGCAGCGTCTCGAGGCGTTCCTTGTACTTCCACTCCATGCCGTATTCGGTGAGATCCTGGGCAACGAGGTTCAGTTCGCGCACGCCGCGGGCGGCCATGTGCGTGGCTTCTTCGACGAGCGAGGCTACGGTACGGGAGCGCACGTTGCCGCGGAGCTTGGGGATGATGCAGAAGGCGCAGCGACGGTTGCAGCCCTCGGAGAGTTTGAGGAAGCCGGTGTAAGTTGGGCCGGTGTGCAGTCGCGGATCCGTCTCGGAGTGGATGAACGCGGGCTGGTCGACGTAGGAACGTTTGGGCATCGGGGCGCCGAGCTCAAGCGCTTTTTCGCGGGCGTTGAGGAGCTCGGTGATCCGGTGGTATTGTCCGGTGCCGATGAAGAGGTCGACTTCGGGCATCTCCTGCTCGAGCTGTTTGTGGTAGCGTTGCGGTAGGCAGCCGGAGGCGACGAGCACCTTGCATTTGCCATCATCCTTGAGCTGGGCCATGTCGAGGATCGTCTCGATGGACTCTTCTTTCGATGCCTGGATGAAGGAGCAAGTGTTGACGATGATGACTTCGGCGCTCTCAGGTTCCTGGGAGATCGTGTAACGATCCTTTTCGAGCATGCCGAGCATGACCTGCGAGTCGACGAGGTTCTTCGGGCAACCGAGGCTCACGAAGTAGACCGGAGACTTTGACTTGGATTCCGTGGAAGCCGGGGCCTGGGGGGTACTGCTCATTTGGGATACTGCCTTTCAGTAAAGCTTAGTCTCTGAAGTTGCCGAACTGCATCGGCACCTTCAGTTGATCCTGCTGCGAACGGAGCAGGGCGATGGTCGATTGCAGATCGTCGCGGTTCTTGCCGGTCACGCGCACTTGCTCGTCCTGGATCTGGGCCTGGACCTTAAGCTTGCTGTCCTTGATCGCGGCAATGATTTCCTTGGCTTTTTCTTTGGAGATGCCGGCCTGGATGACGACCACCTGGCGCACGCTGCCCCCGAAAGCCGCTTCCTTGTCCTTGTACTCCAGCGAGAGCAGCGAGATGCCCCGCTTGATGAACTTGCTCTGAAGGATGTCGTTCATGGCGTCGAGCTTCTCGTCCTCGCTTACCCAGAGGGTCAAGGTCTTGGCCTTGATGTCGAGCTTGAGTTCGGTCTTCACGCCTTTGAAATCGTAACGTTGGAGAAGCTCTTTGCTCGCCTGGTTCACGGCATTGTCGACTTCTTGCCAGTTTACGTCCGAAGATACGTCAAAGGAGGGCATAGTGGGGGAATCTATATAGAATCAGTCGGATTATGGCAAGAGAGAGTTTTTGCCGCAATTCATTGAAATCTAATCATATTTTGGCGGTCGCCCGGGGGTATGGGCATGCTCACCGCTATTCATGACATGCGGGTCAACGGCTGAACTCGCGTAACGCTTTGATGAACATTTGGGAATAGTCCGATTTCATCTCTTTGGAGTTGAAGAACGGGTTCATCAGGCAGAGGCGGACCAACACGACTTCGTCGGTATCCCGGATGGGATTCCATGCGGAGACGAATCGGTCGAGGAATTTGCCGTACGCATCCCAGCGCAGTGTCGTCTTGGAGACGAAAAATGGCCCGTCGCCCTGGGGCGAAAGTCGCTCGTAAATGGCGGAGGCTATGCGGTTGGACTCCGTCAGGGATTGGCCAGGACTTCCGAGCGTGAAGCAAATGATGTTGCTGTCGGAATGGGGCGTGATGCGGACGCCGAGCCCGGCTTGTTCGAGCGCGGTGGCCAGCTGGCTGCGCATCAGCAGAGTCCGCTCGATAATGCGGCCGTAGCCTTCGGAGTCGAGGCCTGTGGTCCGTTCGATCATCCAGGTGGCCGCGGCGCCGGTCGCCGAGCGCGAACCCTCGAGCGTGACCTGCCCCCGGTCCTTGCGGAGATCGAACTTGAGGTAAGGCGCGGAGAACTGCTTGACCAGGTAGTCGCGGCGGGTGCGACAGACAAAAGCGCCGCAGGAGTAAGGCACATAGCCGAGCTTGTGCGGGTCGAGCGTGATGGAATCCGCGCGAGGCATGGCGGCGAGGGCCTTGCGCGCGTCGTCGGTGAGCGATCGGTCCTGAGTGAAATCGAGGGCGCGAAAGAAACCGCCGTAGGCGGCGTCAACGTGGTGCCAGATGTGAATGCCGCGTGTACTTCGCCACTCATCCAGAAGATCGGCAACTTCGTCGATCGGGTCGAACTGGCCCATCTCGGTGGTACCCGCGACGGAGACGACCATCATCACGGGGCGCTTTTCCCGCTCCGCGGTCTCGAGCTGTTGACGGAGGCTGTCGATCGAGAGCTTGCCGCGTGGGTCGAGCTCGATCGGCCAGAAGGAGTCGTCGCCAAGACCGAGCAGTGAGACGCCTTTTTTCCAGGAGTAGTGCTTGTTCTCGGGTACGAGAACCACGGGCCCGCGGAAGGCCGTGCCAAAGCGTTCGCTCAGGCGGGCGCCGGTTTCCCAGGGATTGGAGATCTCGAAATTCCAGTAGGAGGGGTCCGCGAAGCCGTGGTCCCGGTTCAGGGCGTCGAACTGCTCCCAGCCGAGCGATGCGGCGGCGAAGAGGTCGCGCGGGTCGGTGGGCTGTGACGCAATGGCCGCTATCCAGGCCGAGCAACGCGCGCGGGCGCGGATCATGGCCTCGAAATTGGCCACGGTGCCGCCCGAAGTGAAATGGCCGACGCCTCCTTCCCCTTTGGAGGGCGGATAGCCCACCATCTGGAGCAGCGGCTGGATGGCTTCGTTCTCGATTTCGACGCCCACGACGGAGGACTCTCCGGAGATGTTGTTGGGATTGTGCATCAGTGCGACGAGGTGGCCCAGAAATGCAGGAAGCGAGACTTCCGAGAACATATGGCCGATATAGCGGGGCGAGAACTTGGGCACCTCCTGTTCGAACCGGCGCGAAAGCTCCTCAAGCGCGCCTTCGAAGTGCGCGCGCCGACGGACAAAGTCCATATCGCCTTCGTCGGCGGCGGAGATGGCCTTTCCATCTTGGGGGAAAAGGGATCGTCGCCAGTCAAACCAGCGGGAGAGAAGCGAGTCGACCTGTCGCCTGAGCCAGGGCCCGTTCTCGGCCTGCGGTCCGAGAAAAAAGCTCTTCAACGAAACATCGGCGGGATCGCAATTGCCGTTCGGGTGGGATGCCATGGGGTTCAGAATATCTAGCATCGGCCCCGGTCACCGACAAGTTGCCAGACATCAAGTTGCGGGTCCGCCCGGGGGATGCCCGCTTCGTTTGCGCATCTGTTCGCCTCCGTTGGGGTTCTGAACGATTTCGGGAAGAGCGTCGCGGTAACGCGGCTGCAACATGAGCTCGCGATGCCGACGTCGGATCTGTTCCTCGAGCGGCGCGAGGACCTGATCGCCAAGATTCATCTTGGCGAGCGGGAAGAGCACGACTTCCTCCTCCTCGAGGTGCTCCTCCGCTTCGGCGATCAGCGTGCTGAGGCCCATGTTGAAATACTCATTCGCAATGCCCCGTTCTCGAAGCGCCTGGATCCGATTTCGAAGCGCGAGGTGGGCGCCTCGGCACCCCTCGAGGGTCGCCCGCCCGTCCTCGTCCGCCTTGGAGCGGATGACGGGGTAAAGATATTCTTCCTCCAGCTGAAAGTGGATCTCGAGCTCCATGAAGGTTTCTTTCACGACGCCGTCTTTCATTTCGTGCGCACGGACGTCGATCGCCTCGAGCTGGCGGAATAGGCCGCGGATGGTTTTGTGATGGTCCCTGAAGAGTTGAATCGCCGACATGATCCGGGGTGTTGCAAAACGTCGACCTCATCTGGATCAGGTCGATCGCCGCGCCTGCCGGAGGAGTCGGACGGCTCGCGAGGCTGCAATCAGGCTGGTCGTATTAATGCCGGATGACGTCTGTGCCGGGGGGAGCGTCGAAAACGAAGTAGCGGTCATCCGCATCCTTGCCCAGGACGATCTCACTAAGCGAGATTTCGGCTCGGTTGCCGTCCTGGTGTTCCAGCTCGACGCGTTTGATAGTCCGGCTTGCGGTATCGATCTCGATGAGCGCTTTCATGACGGTGCCTGCGGAACCGGGTTTCGGAGTGAGCGAAAAGATGGCAGGGCGCTCCTCGCGCACTTTCATGTCGCGAGCTGTGGAAAACGATCCTGAAAGCAGGGCTTGGGCGAGTTTGGATTGCACGTCCGAAGACCGCTTCTCAATGACCTGGCCTTTTTCGCTTTCATCGAATGGGGGGGTGTAGAACCAGAATTTTCGGCCGTCGCTGACGAGCAAACTCTTGTCCGGTTTGAGCGTTTCCCAGCGCACTTTGTTAGGGCGCTTGACCATGATGATCCCGGAGCTCGTCTTAGTAGTGCCCATGGCCGCGCTGTGGGTGATCTGGTCGAACTTCGCTTCGAGCGTGCTGGCTTTGGAGTACTTGGCCTCGACTTCCTCCAATAGGGCGGGAAGTGGATGGGCTGCGGTCGGAGAAGCGTGTGTCGCCGCCGGGGCTTTCGCTTTCTGCTTCCCCTTGGGCGTCGCGAAGGCGGCCGCGGGGAGGGCAAAGACGAGAGCGATTGCGACTGCGAGCTTGCGCTGCTTCATCGGGAGCCTTCTCAATGCATCTCGATGGAGACCATTTTGGAGACGCCGGGCTCTTCCATGGTCACGCCATAGAGCGTGTCGTTGAGCTCCATCGTCTTTTTATTGTGGGTGATGACGATGAACTGGCTCTTGGCCGACATTTCACGGAGTAGCGCATTGAATTTGCCGATGTTGGCATCGTCGAGCGGCGCGTCGACTTCGTCGAGCACGCAGAACGGCGACGGCTTGACCATGAAGATCGCGAAGATGAGCGACACGGCGGTGAGGGCTTTTTCGCCGCCGGAGAGCAGCCCGATGTTGACGACTTTCTTGCCCGGAGGTTGCGCAAGGATGTCCACGCCGGCCTCGAGGATGTCGCCGGTGGCCGGAGAGACGCCCTCTGGGTAGACGAGCGAGAGTTTGGCCTGGCCGCCACCAAAGATGATGGGGAAGAGTCGCTCAAAGCGATCCGCGATCGCTTCGAATGCGCGCTTAAAGCGCTCGACCGAGGTTTTGTTGATGTGCTCGATGGCTTCCTGGAGGTTCTCGATGGAGCGCTCGAGATCGGATTTCTCGGTCATGAGGAAGTCATAGCGCTTCTTGAGCTCCTCGTACTCCTCGATGGCGTTCGGATTGACCTCGCCGAGACGGCGGAGGCGTTCACGGAGGCGTTCGACCTCTTCGGAAAGGATCTGCTCCTCTTCGGCGGTCATCTCGGCCGTCACGACGGGTGCGGCCATCTCCTCCTGCTCAGGCACCATCACGGGCGCAAAGGCGTCGGAGTTGAGGCAGCCGACGCCGTACTTCTCTTCTAGGTTCTGGGTGAGATGCTGGACGTCGGAGTTGATCTTTTCGATCTCGATGGCGAGGTGGTTGGCTTCGGAAGTTTTGCGGTCGCCGGATTTGTGGAGCACCTTGACGCGCTCGATGCCGCCGTTGATGACGGAGCTGGACTTCTCGATGCGGTCCTTGATCGTCGCGTACTCCTCGCGGGCCGCGGAGAGGACGGTGATGAGCTCCTCGATCTTGAGCTGCATCTCGGCCTCGCCGCCGGAGAACTGCTCGCGCTCGCCCGACGCGCGGTCGAGGGTGCGGTTGATCTCGGCCATGCGGCGCTGGCGGTCGGCGATCAGGGAGCGGGAGCTTTCCATTTCGCGCTTGAGGCTGTTGGCGCGTTCACGGAGCTCAGCTTCGCGGATCTTGATCGACTGGAGCTCGGCTTCGCGGGCGCGCACGGCTTCGTCCTGTGCGGAGAGGACGGCCTCGCCTTCGGCGATCTTGGCTTCGAGATCCGAGCGCGAGGAGACGAATTCCTGCAGGTTCTCCTCGATTTGGGCGCGTTCTTCGCGGGCCGCGGTGGCGTCATGCTCGGCACGTTCGCGGTCGCGATTGATGTTGGTGAGCTGTTGCTCGGCTTCGCGCAGGGCGCGGCTTGCTTGATGCACATCGCGCTGCTGGGCCGCGGCCTGGATCTCAAGCTGTTGGACTTCCTGCTGCAGCTCGTGTTGGCGATTGCGCGCGTTTTCAAGAGCGGCGCGGGCGTCGGCAAGAGAGTTCTCGGAGTTATCGAGGGTCTCCTTGGCCGCATTGACCTGGGCCTGCAACTCGGCGATGGCGTTTTTACGGCGCATGAGACTCGCGGCGCCGTCCGTCTTCTGGCTGCCGCCGCGGAGCGTGCCGTTGGGGTCGAGCGCGCCGCCGTCGCGGCTCACCACGCCCCATCCCTGAAGTCGGGCGAGGCCCTGAGCGGAGAGGAACGCCGCCATCGGCTCCATGGAACTGACGACAAATACGCCCGAGATCGAGCGGTCCGCGAAGCCGCGGACTGAGTCGCCCTGGGCCTTGACGAACTGCGAGAGCTCGCCGGCGAGCTCGAAGCCGGCCTGCTCGAGCGCGGCGCGGACGGAGGCCGCGTCGCCGCGGGCCGCGGAGGCGTCGTCCGAATTGCCGATCTGCACGGCGATCCGGCCCTGTTCCTCGTCGCGGACGCGGGCAATCGCTTCGACCGCCACGGCTGGGTCAGTGGAGATGAGGTTTTCGAGGCGGCTCTCAAGCCAGCCTTCGAGGGCGGTTTCGTACCCGGCTTCGACCTCGAGGAGATCGGCCAGCGGACGGAGGGACTTGCCGTTGTCGCGGGCCCAGTCCAGCGCGGTCTTGGAGGCGTCGCCGAGGCCTTCGTGAGCGGCGGCTAGCTCCTCAAGGCTTTCGAGCTTGGAGCGGACCTGAGTGTAGGCGCGATTGGCCTGATCGCGATTGCGTTCGAGCTCGCGGATGCCCTGGTCCTGCGCGCGGACCTGCTGGACAAAGAGATCGAGCTCGCTCTTGAGCTCGTCGCGGCGACTCTCGGTTTCGGAGGCCGCGAGCTGGGACTTTTCGGACTCTTCCTGGATGGAAGAGAGCCTTTCGTTCTGCTCCGTGATCTGCTCGGCGAGGCGCGCGAGCTGGGCTTCGGCCGATTCGATGCGGCTCAATAGCGAAGCGGCGCGCGAGGTGAGGCCGGATGCGTGGCTGATGCCCTGCATGAGCTCGCGCTTGTAGTTTTCGTGCTGGCGGCGGGCCGTATCGGCCTGCTGACGAAGGTTGCGGACTTCGTCGTTCATCGTCTGCGCCTGGCGGGAGGTCTCGTCGAACACGCCATTGGCGCCGGAGGCTTCGGCCTCCTGCTCGTCGAGGCGGAGCTGTTCCTCCGCGATCGAGGTTTCAAGCTCGGACTTTTCGGAGGTCAGGGCATCGAGCTGGGCGTTGAGGTCGCTCTGGCGGCGGCGGGAGAGGTCGAGCGCGCTCTTTTCATGGGTGAGGTCGTCGCTGACCTGCTGGATGCGGGCCTGGAGCGCTTCGGCGGTCTTGGTGTCGGTGAGATGCGTGATGCGCTCGGCTTCGACCGAGGTTTCGATCGTGGAGAGCTCGGCGCGCAGGGAGATGAGCTCGGTTTCGAGCGCTTCCTTTTGGGTGCGCAGTGTTTCGAGCTTTTGGGTGAGCACCCGCATCTTGCGGCGGCCCCAGGTCATTTCCTTTTCAAGGAGTTCGCCCTTGATGCGCTTGGCCTGCTGAGCTTTCTGGGCCTGGCGCTCGAGGGAGCCTAGGCTGCGCTCAATTTCCTGGATGATGTCGGTGAGGCGCGCGAGGTTAGTCTGCGCCGCTTCCATCTTGCGGAGCGATTCTTTTTTGCGCGCCTTGTACTTGGCGATGCCGGCGGCTTCTTCGATCAGGAGGCGGCGCTCTTCGGGCTTGGAGTTGACGATCTTGCCGATCTGCCCCTGCTCGATGACGGAGTAGCCTTTGGCGCCCACGCCCGTATCCATGAAGAGTTCCTGGATGTCCTTGAGACGGGCGGAGACGCCGTTGACGAAGTACTCGCCCTCGCCCCCGCGATAAAGCCGGCGGGTGACGGAGATTTCCTTGGGTTTGTGGATTGGCTCGACCGACGCGCCGGCCGGAGCATGCTCCGTGTCCACCGGGGTATCGATCTCCATGACAAGGGTGGCCTCGGCCATGCCCAGCGGATTGTATTTTGAGGAACCGTTGAAGATCAGGTCGTCCGAGCCACTGCCGCGCATGTGCTTGTACGACTGCTCGCCCATGACCCAGAAGAACGCGTCGACGATATTGGATTTGCCGCAGCCGTTCGGTCCGACGATGCCGGTGATGCCATGGTCAAAATGGACCACGGTCTTGTCTTTGAACGACTTAAATCCCTGAATTTCCAGACGCTTGACGCGCATAGATAAAGCTCTCCCCCGAGCACACTTTTTTTGGAACCCCGCCACTCTAACAAGGCGAGTGAAAAAGGCAAGCGTCGGGCGAATAGAGGGGATGCGTTATCCGACTTATAATGGGGATCGAGAAGTGGGCGGGCGCCTGTCACGGATTCCGGATGGAGGAGGGCAGATGCTCTACCCACCACCGGGCGAGCCACTGCGCCTCGTCTTGGGAGAGTTCGGGTCCTCCC
>CAYXVB010000106.1:0-3109 GCA_964467785.1 uncultured Bacteriovoracaceae bacterium | reverse complement strand
GGAGCGAATTTCAAGTGCGATCTTGCGTCCGAAATTCGCGGAATCGGAATCCATCAGTTTGGAAGGATGCTCGCGCAGCGCGATCATCAGGGCGTATTCCGCGGCGACCCTGCGCGTGGGTTCCTCGATGGCGTCAATGGATCGCAGGATCCCGAGCTTTTCCTCTTTGCTCTTCGTGGTCAGTTGACCGGAGAGCGGATCGTGTCGGGTGAGTCTCATGTGATTGAAGTCGTGAGCGAAGAAGCGGTTCCGGTCCATTACGGTTCCATCCGCCAGAAGGTGCCTGGAGCTGAGGCCGGCGGGTTCGATGTTGAAAAGGACGGCTTCGGCCAAGGCCCGGATAGGAATTTCCCCGGGGGCCAGGAGGATGACCCGGTTTGATTGAACGGCCGGAATCTTGAGGCCGTTTGTCACGATATAGGAATCCACATCCCGATCATATTGGAAGGCGTTCCCGTACTCGAATTTTCTGAGCTGCTCCCTTACGTTGATGGGGCTGCCTAGTTCCTTGAGTTTCGCTGAGAGCGCCGCGATCAATGCTTCGTCCGCCGCGATCCGGTTGCGGCGACGGACTTCGCCATCGATCACCTTCTCGGCGTAGTTCCGATGGGCCAGGTCGCGGATTTGGCGGGTGGTGGCCTCGGGAAGATCGATCTTTCCGCCCTTCAGACCCGGCAGAGATTCCAGATGTTTTAAGAAGAGATCCATATTCAATTCGGGGTCGAGCCGGTCCATGAATTCCAGGATCTCGTCCGCGACATCAATGGTCTCCGACTGGGGATAACCACGGGACTCAATGACTTTGAGGCGCTCGAGGAGCTGTTCGATTCTTTGGTCGCGTTTCCGCCTGAAAAGGAATTCGCTGGTTCGGTCCTTGAAGCGGAAGTCCGGGTTGTCCTTGAGACCGGAGAGTGTCGACTTGAGCCACTCCACCCCGGCCTTGTTTTCAGGGACGGATGCATTCGGATGGCCGGTTCTCGCGGCGAGATTTATGGGGTCGGCGATCTGAGGAAATGTCTGACGAAGCGCCGCGAGAGGAGCGGCTGGGGCAGGCGGAATCGCGCGGTAAAGACTTTCGCAGGATGCGAGGCCCAGCGGCGCATCCGAACCCAGGCCCGCGGAGGGTAGGAGCGCCGTGAGCACGAGAATGAGTGGCAGGAAAAAGCCCGGTTTCACTTGTTTTTCATCGGATTATTATTGGAATCTGTTGAATCGGAAGGGGCGGGGTTTCAAGGGCCTAGGGCCGAACGGGCGGCTCCGCATTTCTTATCGTAGATCCTTGAGTTCCAAAATGCCTGAATTACCGAATGACTTCGTGGGTACATTGAGTCCGAAATACTCCTTAAGGCCGCGTGTCAAAGCTGCGGGCTCTCCTTCGCTAGGATTCGAATAGAAGTAAGTGTACCCATCTCCCATATAAAGCTCGTTGAGGTTCAGTACGTCATGAAGGAACTTGCGTACGGCCCAAAGCTCAAGCTTGTTTTCAGTCAGTTGTTGCAGGGTCATTTTTGATTCCCGGGCAATCTGGCTCGGGGCCTCTTTCATGATTGCATTGTAGCCTTCAGGGCCCGAGTGTTTGATGAGGCTCGGAAGGTGTTGCCGTATGATGTTTCCGAGGTCGGAGTCCGGATATGCGGACTGTGCTAAACCGGGAAGGTTCTCCCAGGTCGCGGGTGCAACCTGTTCTTGCGATTTGAAGACGAAGAGCCTGAAAATCGTCCCATCCGAGGCCATCTTGAGGATATCGCTTTCGGGGTAGCCGATCACCTTAAGCATTTCGGGCCCACTTTTGCCTAACAGCGATTGCAAGCCGTCCTCTCCCATGAACATGACGAGCTTTCGATCCGAGTTTGGACTTAGGCTCTCAAAGTCCTTTTCAGAAACTCCTCTTAGGATTCTTCCTTTTAGCCCGCTAATCTTGAGCTCAGTGGCCTGTGTCTCCTTGTTCTCGATCAATCTGAGGTACTCGGCCGGCTCAGATATGACTCGAAAGCCAGAGTAGGTAATTTCGCCCGCGTATTTTCCCGCCGGACGAAGGCCTCCCCAAAGTGTGGTGCACTTATCGGAGGAAGAACCATAGGCACCGGTTCCAAGGGACATCGTGAGGAAGATAGTGATCAGAGCCGGCTTCGGAAAATCCATGAATTGCCCGAACACTCGGTGCACAAATAGCCATTCCATTTCAAATATCAGGTCGGAATAGAGACGCTCCATCTTGAGGTGCCGTCGTCGGGATTCGGTCTGGCCTATTAAGACTTGGTTGCCCTTTTTAGGCCAAAGTCAGAATGGGCGACGACCGCTTCCGCGGTCTCCAACCGTTGAGGTTTTGACGCCGAATTTGAATCTAGCGCAAGCGAAAGCGCGAGTGACTATTGCCTCGAAATGGGGCGTGCCGCGTCCAGGCGATAATGCATTCTAAGGTAGATAAATTTCCTCGCGAATTGTTACGATAAGCCATGGGTCAGAAAGGTTCCGCGATGATCTCAATGAAAAAAAATTGCTTCCGTCTGGTCCGCGTCACTAGTCTATTTTTACTACTGGTCGCGGCCTCCCTTTCGTTTGCCGGGGAGTGGACGATTGTCGGAGACATCGAGGGCGTCCCGAAACGCTTCCAGCAGCTGCAAAATGACGGCGTGATCTCGCCGGATCCATCCGGTCAAGGCTGGGTGCTCAACGAGGGCCAAATGCTCTCTTTCGAAGGCGATCTGATCAAACGCGGCCCCTATGGCATTCGTACCGTGCGCTGGGTCTCGGACCTTCTGGATAAATACGGCCCTGAGCGCGTCAGGGTGACGGACAGCCCGGGTACCGCCAAAGGCTATCTGGCCATGGGCAACCACGACCTGAACACAGCTTCTCTTATTCAATGGCTACCTAAAATGGAGCTCGGAGAATTTGTGCCATTCAATCAGTGGCTGTCTTCCAAGGGCAGGCCCAACGACCTCCTGAGCCGCATCGACTATTGGGCTGAATGGAATGGGACTCAGGACAAGATCGAATGGTTCTGGCTGGAATCAGTAGCTGACAAGCTTGGGAAAGACCCATTGGATCCCGCCTTTAAGGCCCGCTTCTTTCCGGAAGGTCGACCTCTCCCGACTGAGCTCGAAAA
>CAYXVB010000105.1:0-13086 GCA_964467785.1 uncultured Bacteriovoracaceae bacterium | reverse complement strand
GAGCAATTTCCCGAGAGCTACGTCGCCCTGCACAGCGTCGCGCTGGCTCATACCGCATGCGCGATCGCTGGCATGATGGGTTGGAAATCGGACGTGACCTTCTTCAAGCTGTCGATGGCGGCCTTCCTGCACGACATCACCCTTGAAAACCATGCCCTGGCCCGTTGTCAGACCCTCGGTGACGTGGCGCTGCTCAGTCCTCCGGTTTCGGAGGAGGAGGCGGCCCGGTTCGCCAAGCATCCCGACGAGAGCGCGAAACTCCTCCGCGAGATCGGCGATGTCCCAGCCGACATCGACACGATCATCCTCCAGCACCACGAGCGCCCCGACGGCAGCGGATTTCCAAACAAGCTCGACTGCAACAAGATCAGCCCGCTGGGCGCGCTGTTCATCATCGCGCACGACCTACTGCTATTCAAAATCGGGAACAAAGGCGCGGACACGGCGACCTTCCTGGCTCAGCTCGATCCGTCGTTCAAAAAAGGGGCCTTCAAGGATATTGTCAAGGCGCTGACGACCAGCGCGGTCCAAGCGGCGAGCGGCTGATCACACTGAACGGTTGCGCAGCTCCATGAGCGCGGCGGCGGCTTTACCGTCGCTCGCCAGATCCAGCACCTGATCCACCACTCCGAGAGTCACCGCCTTTTGAGGCCCAAACGGAAAGGTCGCCGCATCCGGATCCTCGACCCAGCTCGCGCCGCCGTTCTTTTGGATCTCGACCAATCCCTCGACCCCGTCCTCGCCAAAGCCTGATAGCACCACGCCCAGCGTTGCCGCGCCGGTGGCAAGCGCCGCCGAGCGGAGCAGCTCCGTGCCGGAAGGGATCTGCCCGTGGACGGGGGCGCCTGACAAAACTCGGGCATGAAGCATGGAACCGCGCGCCTCGACCTTAAGATGCTTGCCGGGCGGAGCGAAGTAGACATTGCCCATCATCAGGGACTCGCCGTCTCCTGGCACCTTGAGACCCACCTTGATCTTGCCTTTGAGTTTCTGGAAATAAGCGTCGAGGAAACCCGAGATCGTCGAATCAGCGATCACCACGGGAGGCGTATCTGTGGCGAGCTGGCGGAGCAGGCAATCGAGGCTGCTTTGTGATCCCGCATTGCCGCTCACGGCCACGAGCTTGAGCGGGCTCGAGCTCCGACGCGGAAGAATCGAGGCCCGGGTTCCAGGCGCGGCCGCGACCGCGGGATGATTGCGCGCCCGGGACTTGACCAAAGGCGTGCTCGCCGCGGCACGGACCTTGCCGACAAGCACCTCGCCCAGCTCGCGCAGGGCGACCGGATCGTACTGCGAAGGCTTCTGCACGAATTCGACGGCGCCGAGCTCGAGCGCGCGCAGCGCCGCCTCGCCGGTCGCGCCCAGCGACGAAACCATCACGGTGGGAATGGGCATGTGCTGCATGAGCTTTTCAAGAAAAGCCACGCCGCTCATATGGGGCATTTCGATGTCGAGCGTGATGACGTCGGGCTTTTCGCGGACGATGTGCTCGCGCGCCTCAAAGGCCGTGGAGGCCGCCCCCACCACTTTGAGGCCGTTCTTGGCAAAGATCTTCTCAAAGAGCGTGCGGACGGTGGCCGAGTCGTCCACGATGAGCACCTTGACGTCGCGTGCCGACTTGAGCGCGGCGTAGCCCGAGATCTCGACGCCCTCGCCGCCCGAGCGGTCGGCCATCAGCTCGTGGGCGACCTCGTAGGTCGCGCAATCGAGGATGATGCTGCGGCCGGAGTTGCCGCCCGTGTTCTTTTCCACGACCGGGATCGCCTCGGCCGCGAGCGCGCTCTCGGCGAGCGCGATGTTCTTGATCCCCACTCCGATTCCGACCGACACGTCGCCCAGCACGTTGCCGCCGCCAAAGATCCGGGCTTTGAGCCGCCCCTTCTGCGCGCCACGCTCGAGCAGCCCCTGAATCAGCGCGGGAATCGCCACCGAGCCGTATCGGTGCGAGGGCGCCTCGCCGCCGCTCACCTGAGGCAGAAGGTAGTGATTCATGCCGCTCACTCGCGCCACCGGATCAAAAAGCACGATCGCCACGCAGGACCCCAAGATGGTCTTGATCGTCACCGGTTCGCCGCCTCCGCCATCCAATGACGGGGACGCAGCGATGGCGATCTTTCCGGGCATCAGGTAAATCTGCGGCATAGTCTCAACTCCAACGGAAAAGGGCCGAGCCCAGGACGAAGAAAACTAGGGTCATCGCGCCGAGCAGGCCCATGACGGGCAAGATCGAGCCCAACGAGGCACCGTCGATCATCACGCTCCTGGAGGCGTCGATCATGTGGGTCAGCGGCAGGAACTTCGTGGCCTTGAGCAGTAGCGGGCTCGCCCCTTCGAGCGAGAACCACGCTCCCGAGAGGAACATCATCGGCCAAGTCATCACGTTGAGAAGGCCTTCGGCGACTTCCTCGCTAGTGACGCGCGCCGCGACGACCAGGCTGAGCGCGATCATGCAGGCAGAGCCGACGACCAGGATCAGGACCATCGAGAGCCACGAGCCGTTCATGGTCACGCCGACGAGGTAACGGGCGCCCAGTAGGAACACCAAGGACGAGAAGAGCACTAGCCCGATGCGAGACACGATTTGCGCGGCCAGGAACTCGTGGGCGCGGACCGGCGTGGCGTTGAGGCGCTTGAGCACGCCGTTTTTGCGGTACCGCACCAGGACGTAACCGACGCCAAAGAGCGAGTTGAACATGAGATTCATGCACACCAAGCCCGGCACGAGCCAGTCGACGTAGCGGATCGGAGCGCCTTCGACCGTCTCCTTGCGAAGCGGCGCGCTCACCGAGCGCTTGAGGATCGTCTCCGAAAGCGCGCTCTTGTTGGATGCGGGATTGATCCAGTAGCGGAGCTCGCCTTCCGGCCCAGCCGACACGAGGAGATCAAGCTGATGCCGCCTCACCTTATTGATCGCAGAATCGATCGACGCATGGATGCCAGGCGCGTCCAGGCGTCCGCCCTCAGGCGCGACCGTCACGAAACTGATCGCCTGCAGCTCGCGCACCGACTGGTAAGCCGGCGCATCTCCCTGGAGGCCCCACTTGAGCACGTCATCCTGTCTGCCGGAACTTCCGAAGGCGAAGCCAAACACGACCAGGAACGGAAAGATGAAATTCCAGCCCATGGCCCCGCGGTCCCGGAAGTATTCCTTGTTGCGAGCGCCGACGAGCGCGAAAAAGCGTTTCATAGTTTGCCTCCTCCCGAGCCATCAGGCTGCGCGCGCCCCTCGCGCTCGCGCCGGGTCAGCTCCAGAAAGAGATCCTCGAGGTTGCGCGAGCGGATGCCGATGCCGTTGAGCGAGATATTCCTCGCGATGAGGACCTGAATCGTCTCATTGACCCGATCCGTTTGAAGCTCCAGGCAGCCGCCGGCCTCAAAGACCTGCAGTCCCGTCCACTCGGACACTTGCGCATCGGTGACGTCGCGCAAGTTCTCGCGCGGCAGGAGGATCGACTGCCCTTCGAAATAGCGGCTCAAGAGCTGATCGGGCTCGCCCCGGGCCACGATCTGGCCGCGATTCATGATGCCGATGTCATCGCAGAGCTCGTAGGCCTCGTCCATGTAATGGGTCGTCAATAGGATGGTCTTGCCCCGGTTGCGGATGGAGCGCACCAGGTCCCAGAAATTGCGCCGGGCTTCGGGATCCAAGCCCGTGGTCGGCTCGTCTAGAAACACGAGCTCCGGGTCGTTGACCAGCGCGAGCGCGAGCAAAAGACGCTGCCGCTGCCCCCCCGAGAGCTTGTTGGCGTCGCGCTCGAGAAGCTCGCCGAGATCGCACCAACGGATCAACTCCCGGAGATCGGCCTGCCGGCGATAAAAGCTGTGAAAGAGTTTGAGCACCTCGCCCACCCGCAAAAAATCGGGCAGCGCGGTGGATTGGAACTGAATCCCGATGCGCTCACGGAAGGCCCGGCTGACGGGTTCTCCGCGAAACAGGATCGTGCCTGAGGTGGGCGCGACGATCCCCTCGAGCATCTCGATGGTCGTGGTCTTGCCGGCGCCATTGGGACCGAGCAGCCCGAAGCAGATCCCCTCCGGAACCGCCAGGTCCAGGTGGTCCACCGCCGTAAAATCCCCGAATCTCTTGAGCAGCTTCCTAGTCTCGACGATCACCCAACCGATTGTCGCTCACGGCGAGGAGCCGCGCAACACCAGGCTGAGCGCCCTCTTGCCGGCCCAGGCGCCCTGGGCGACGCAGGCCTGAATGAGGAACCCGCCGGTCGGTGCGTCCCAATCCACCATCTCCCCGGCAAGATGGACCGAGGGCGCCCGGACGAGTGCAAGATCGGAATCGAGCTCCGACCACAGGATCCCGCCCGCGGACGAGATCGCCTCGTCCAGGGGCTGGGCGGCGCCCAGTTCTAGCGGAAAGTTTTTGATCCGGTGCGCGAGGGCGCGCAGATCCCCCCGCTCCGATTCGGGAGTCAGATGGAACATCAATGCGCGCGACGCCTCACAGAGACCGGCCAACTTCTGGACGCGGCGGATGGGCGAGAGGTTTTCCTTGCCGCCTTGCAGGCGCTCGAGCAGCGCCGCCTCGTCCAAATCGGGCTTGAGATCGAGGCGAGCCGGGCCGCTGCAGCCCGCGAAGTACACGGGCGTGCCCTCCAGGCCATAAGACGTGATCAGCAACTCGCCCCCTCGCTCGCCCCGGGCGGTACGAAGGCGCGCGTTCTTGATCGGCTTGCGGTCGGCTTCGCGCACCAAACCCTCGGGCCAGGTCACCTGATAGCCCACGTTGCTGGGCTCGAAGTCCCGAAAACTGATCCCCCGGTTCTTGAAGATGGCCGGCCAGCGCAGAGGTTTTTCGGAGGGCTCCCAACTTCCTCCGCCCAACGCGAGCACCGCGCGATCGCCCCGCCACTGCGTTCCATTCGCGAACGTCAAAAGAGTGCCGCCTTCGGCGTCCAAACTCATCGGGTTCGTTTCGAAGTCCGTGAGCTCCCGGTCGAATTCAAACGCCACGCCCAGCGCGCGCAGATGATTGACCCAGGCCTTGAGAAGTCCGGCGGCCTTCATCCCCTCGGCTTCGACGAACCACCGGCGCGAGGTCCCCTTGAAAGTCCGGATCCCGAGAATGCCCTCGATGAAACGGCGCCAGTCCGCCGGGCCGAAGGCCTGCAGCATCGGACGGAGCCGCGGCCCGGATTCGCCGTAAAACGCCACGAACTCCTCGAGCGAAGGTGCATCGTAGGTGATGTTCAGGCCGGAGCTTCCCGCCACCAACAGTTTACGTCCTGGGGCCTTTCGCTTTTCGAAAACCGTGACCGCGCCTTCCCGGCCCGCGCTCCCAGCCGCGAGCACCTCGGCGGCCATGAGCGCGGCGGGGCCGCTGCCGACGACCGCAAAGCGCGCGCGTTTCCGGGCTGAGGGGGAATTTTCCTTGGAGAACACCGAAGCTCCGATCTAAAATCCATTAGGAATGAGCGATTTGGCCCAATTTTTCCAGTCGATCGAGATCTTCTCGGGCCTGTCCCAGGCTCAGCTCGAGACGCTGTCCACGATCTTCCTGAAAAAAACCTACCACGACGGGCACAGGATCGTCACCCAGGGAGAGGTCAGCGACCTTTTCTTCGTGATCCTCGATGGCTTTGTCAACGTCCATCGAAACGAAGTCTTCGTCGCCAACCTGGGCAAGGGGGATTACTTCGGCGAAGCCGCGCTTTTCCACGACGTCAAGCGCACCGCGACGATCAGCTCCAACCAGGACACCGAGATCCTCGTCATTCCCAAGAAGGACTTCCTGGAGTTCCTGGAATCGCATCCGGAGGCGGCCTTCAAGATCCTTTACCGGATGCTCAAGCTCCTCGTGTTCCGTCTGGACCAGACCTCGCACGAGCTCCAGTTCGAGCGGCGCAAGGCGGTCACGCAGGACACGATCGATCAGCTGTTTTCCTAAGTCGCAGCAGCTCCGCGAGCCGCTCGCGCATGGCTTCGTCGATCTTGTGGCCTGTCGCTTCGAGCAAACTGAACTCTCCCGGAACCCCGGCCCGTTTGAGCGCCTGGTGCGATCTCTTTGCCGCGTCGGGCGCCACCACTTCGTCTCGCGCGCCGTGGATGGCGTCCATCCGGCAGCCCCGAGCCGCGAGCGCCCGCACGTCAAACTCGTCTTCGAGGAATTGGCACCCCATGCCGATGACTTGATCGATTTCGCTCTGCACCTGCGCCAGAAACGGCGCAAGATATCCGCCTTGCGAAAAGCCGACAACCGTCACAGGCAGGCGCTGAGGGTTGATCCTCTCCAGCACAGCGCGCAGAAAAGCCACGCCCGGCGCCGGATCCACGAAGTACTCGTCTTGATAAGGATCGTAGAAGTACCACGAAAACCCCACCCGGTAACGCCGCTCCACCTTGCGCGGAAGCGGAAAGAGCCCGTCGGGCGCCACCGCCAGCGCGTCCTCCGGCAAAGCGGCGGCGCAACGCTTGAGCAACCCGGCGCCGTCCTGCTCGTAGCCATGAAGGAGAAGAATCACGCGTCGCGCGAGATTTTCCGCGTCTTTGCTTGGGTCTTTGCTTGCGCCGTTGCCCGCGACGGCTCGCAGATGCAAGCGCGCCTCCAAAGGAACCAGCACCCTTTCGATTACGGTCTCAAACGGCGATTCCATGCAAAGCCCAATGCAACATCCGAAGGTACATAGTCGCGGCGTGAATCGCGCCCTCCTCAAGGTCCTGATACTGATGCGCATCAAATTGGATCTTGCCCAAGAATTGAAACAGCGACCGCCCCGCGCGCTTGAAATATGCCGAGTGAAACGGCAACTCTCCGAACATCGCGCGAAACTCCTGAACCCCTTCGTTTTCGATCCGCTCGAGGACGCAACAGGCGCCGAGCCAGAGAAAGGGGCGGGCTTCCGCCTGCAAGTCAAAATACGCGTGCCAGAGCTGCACGTCCAAAGGCGCGGGCACCAGGCTCCCGCCTCGGCCGATCACCCCGTCGGCCTCCTCCTGAAATCGAAACTCCTCCGCACCGGCCTTGGCCACGAGAAAATCCCGAAGGTCACGGCGGAGACTGAGCTCCGGATGGGCGGCGATGCGGAAGGTCCGCCGCTGAATCTCGCGCATCAGGTGGTACTGCACCGAGAGATAGCGGACATGGCGCTCGCGGCGGAGCACTTCGTCCGCGTCCAGTCCTTCGCTCGCAAACTCGCTCAGGAGATTGACAAAGCGCTTTTGCGCGCTTTGGATCACCTGTTCGACCCGATCCAGGCCCTGGGCAAAATCAAGTTCCATATCTTCCATCGACTGGATGCTCCCTTTTCAACGTTCAACGAGGCGGAGGATACTTTTGGATCCCGACATAAGGATTGAACGTGGGTGCGCGGGTCGCGTCCACGGGGCCAAAAACCCCGCCGAAGCCCATGGCTTCCAACGGTACGTCAGGGAGCGCGGCCCCTGCCATCGCCGAGGCGATGAGCTTTTTGGTGGCTTCGCCCGCGCCCTCGACCGAATCGAAAGCCACGGCCTTGAGAAAGGTCTTGTCCTTGAAGCGCGCCTGACTGGAAATCGCGGCCAACTGCTGCGGACTGAGCGCGACGGACGCCGCAGGAGCCTTGTCGCCCTCGCGCGCCACTAACTGCTTGCCGGCCCGGAGACTCACCGCCTGGCTCGCGGCCTGCTTCTGATCGGCCAGGCGCTGCCGCGCCTCGACTTCACCTTGGAGCACTGTGATCGAAGTCCGCGTGCCGGCGGACGCGCCCGCGGCCGAGGGCGGCACGAGATCCTTGTGTTTGAGATTGAGGATGGCCCGATCGAGATCGCTTCCGCTCGGCGGGGTCGAGTCCACCACGAACTCGGTGCCGCGTACGCCCATGGTGGTCACGGAAGTGCGGACAAAAATCTTGCCCCGGCCCTGCAGCTTTTGCGAAACGGCGGCTCGGATGCTGCCATAAGCCATGCTCACGTCGACCTCGCGATCGCTACCGCCGTTGGCGGCGAACCGATTGAGCTTGAGCAGCGCGGAAGGTCCGAGGTCGACGACCGTCTTGTCCTTGAGCAGCAGCTTGGCCGAGCCGGTGCTCGAGGTGTTGACGACGTCGCCGGCAAAGAGCACGTCACCCGCCTTGACGTGGCGGATGGCGGAGGCCGATGCCGCTCCGTCCTCGCGGACGAAGACCACGCCGTTGATGCTCACCACCTCGCCAGCGGGCGTGCGCCCTGGAGCCGCGGGCGCGGCAAACGCGCCCGAAGTGAAGAGCAGCGCGAGAGTCGACCAGCGCGATAGGATTCCGAACGTCATAAGCGACACCCTTTCTTTTGCCAGCTGTACCATCAATGTTAGACTCATCTCATGCGCATCGCAAAGGAAGTCCGCAAAGCTCGGGAACTGACCGACGTGCTTGTCACCGCCTCCACCGCCCCGATAGTCCTCACGCTGGCCGTCGCTTTGGCCTTCGCGTCGGGCGTCGAGCCCACCCCAGCTCATGCCGAGGTGGCTCATGCGGATCTCGCGGCCGAGGCCCTTTATTCCGAGGCGCTGATCGCCTTCAGCAAACAAAAGAGCGACGACGCCGTCCAACTCCTCGATCGCGCGCTCCAGGGGGATCCCAATCACTATGAAGCGCTTGAGCTCAAGGCGCTGATCCTCAAAGGCAAAGGAACCCCGGCCGATGACCTCAGCGCGATCGGCCTCTACCAGCGCCTCGTGCAGCTGCGAGGCGAAAATGATTCCGCGCCCTATCAGTTCGAGCTGGGCGTGCTCCAGCATCGTCAAAAAAACACCGACGAAGCGCGGTCATTCTTCCAGAAATCGCTCGAACGCAAGTTCAACACCGGGGCGAGCCACTTCTTTCTCGGCCTGATGGACTACGAGGCCGAGGATCTCGAGAGCGCCGAGAACCATTTCAAGACGGCCTCGCTCGACAAGGAGCCCGAGCTTCAGATGTCGGGCACTTTTTATCTCGGCCTGATCCAGTTCCGGCTAGGTAACCCACAAAAAGGAGCCGACCTGCTCGCCCAGGCGCGCGAACAGGTCGTGGCCATCAAGGATACCGCCGCGACGCCGGGGCTGCGCCAGGCTGCCGACCGCATGCTCGCGCCTTTTGACCGCGGTCGATTCTTCGCCAACGTCGCCCTGATCCCGATGTATGACAGCAACGTCGGGCTTCAGCCCGTCACTGGCCCGCTCGCCTCCTCGCCCACTCAATCCATCGCGGCGCGCGCGGCAGCGGGCTTTGGCTACATCACTTCGCCCATGAAGGCGAGCCAGTTCGTCTACGCGCTGCGCGGCTCGACCAACATCAACACCGCGCAGGCCGCGCTGCCTTACCAGTTCCTGACGGTGGCCCCGAGCGTGAACTGGAACTGGCATCCGCTCGCCCGCAACCGCTTTGGCGCGTGGCTCTCGCTCGAGCGCACGATCCAATACAGCCAGGACAGCACGGGCACCTGGGGCTACGATTTTTTTGATCGCGAATTCTCGATGATCCCCACGGTCGGCGTGAACTACGCGTCCCCGCTCTCGGACGATATCCAGCTCCGCGCGCACTTCCTGCTCCGGCACACGGACTACAAGGCCAGCGGCTACGGCGGCAACCCCTATTACAGCAATTACTGGAGCGGGCTCCAGCCACCCCCGCGCTTTCTGCCGAGCCCGGAAAACTACTCCGGCGATCTCCATCAACTGAGGCTCTCCGCGCAGATGGACAACGGCATGGGCTGGCTCAATCCCTCGGCCTGGTTCATCGCCGACTGGTACAATGCCCGGAAGGATCCGGGGCGCTACGGCGCGATCACCCTAGGAGCCGGCGACCAGATTCGCTTCAATCGCCAGCACACGCTGAATGCGTCGCTCGAGTTGACGGGCACGAGATTTTACGAGAGCGACCGCTCCGACGGCACGCTCCAGTTCCACGTCAATCATGTCTACCAGCTCAGCCCGGGCTGGTCGCTCATCGGCGATGTGACTTACACATGGAACACCTCAAGCTGGTACGAAGTCAGCTACTCCCGCACCACCGCGGGCGTCGGGGTCGGCTGGTCCCTCTAATCACTTCCAGGGCCAACCTCGCTCCGCCATCACCGCACTCACCGCCTGGCGATCCTCGGAGGCAGTCAAGCCCAGCTGGGTGATCTGCGAGAGCGCGGGCGCGAAATCCGAAAGTTTCGAGCCCTCGCCAAGCCGTGCCAGGATGCCCATGGCCAGGCGCAGGGACTTGGCCGTGCCCAAAGATCGCCGCAAATCCCAGAGCGTGCCGGAGACAACAAGACTGTCCCCGTAAAGATTACCGCTCAGATCGGCCGGCGCCCGCAACCGATTGAGCAAAGTGCGGCGATACGGGCCCTGTTTGTAGGACGCCTCGCCGATGTTGGGATTGTCGAGCATGGCGGCGGCAAAGAAATCGGCGAACGCTTCGTTGAGCGAGCCCCCTTCGCCCTGACTCGGCAAGCCAGCGAGCTGATCGATGAGCGCGTGCGCGGCCTCATGATAGACCACGGATGGGTCGCGCACGAGACCCTGATAGGTCACGCCGTCGCCTTGGCCCAGAAAGATCCGACGGCCGTAATAAAACGCGGCGTTGCTCTTGGTACCGCCGGTATTGACCTTAGCCGTCAGCGCGGAAGTCAACGGAGCGCCGAGCACTTCGCGAAAAAAACGCTGCGCTTGATCGATGTAAAAGTATGCCTGCACCTCATCGAAGCGCGGATCCGTCAGCGGAAATTGAAAAAACAAATTACTCGCGAACGCGCGCGGCTCGATGCCCGTGATGATCGAAAGCTGCGGGCCGCTCAGCGTGCCGTCCCCGCTCAGGCCCGCGAGCGGGACGCTCGAGATCGAGCTGACCAGCGGTCCGAGCGGAAAGGCGGAGCCCTGGCCGTCGGCCAGCCCTTCGCTCACTTTTTGATGGGAGACCAATCGGAGGTCCGCGCCGAGCACCGCGCGCCAGACGCCGGTTTCGGCCTCGTCGACGTACTCGATCAACCAACGCGGCTCCCAGCGCGCCGGATCGATCTCCATGCGCCAAGGGTACACAAGGGAAGCCCGCGCATAACCGGGCGCCAGCGCCTGGAGCCGGCGCTCGGCTTGATTTTTTCGAAGCTCCAAACGCAAAACCGCCTGCTCGACCCCCGGCGGTACCGCGCTCGCGAACTCGCCCGCCGAATAAAGCGTGCGACTGAGCGCGGTCCCGTCCGGCGCGGAGCCGAGCGAGAGCGTTACCGTTTTGCTCCAGCTTCCGCGGATGCGGGCCGGTCCGATCCGTTGCGAGGAGCGGCTCACCCACTCGTCTCCGACTCGGATCGATTCCGAGAGCGTGGCCGGCGCGGCGGTGGAGGTGTCCGTCGTGGGCATTCGGAAAGGCGTGCGCGGATACGCATGTGGCGCTGGCGCGATCCAGCGAAAACTTTGAAGATCTCCCGCGCGGGCATCAGGCCCAATCAGGCATAAAAACCCAATTCCCAGCGCCGCATGCAGAGTCCACATGGCACGCTTCTCCTTCGCGGACTCACTCCACTTTCAGATGCTTCTCGATGAAAGTGCCATCACCGTTCATGAAGCGCAGAGTATGGTCGCCGCGATCAAAACGACCCAGCTCGACTTCCTGGCTGTAAGGCACCAGCATCATGAGGCACATTCCCGGCTTGACCAGCGCCATGGAGCGGATTTCATGCTCATTGACGCTCAGATGATTGATCTGGGAATCCTTGAAAGCATAACAAGTATTCGGGAAGTAGCCGTTCAACACGACATAAACATCGGAGCCGGTATCAAAGCCGCTAGGGACGAAGACATCACTCACCGGAAGCGGGACTTCGTTAGGCGACGGACTATTGGCCACCACCGCCTGAGCGGCGGCCGGTACGACAGCGAAACTCAAAACCAAACCCAAGCAAAGATTGCGAAGCATTTTGAATCCCCCCTATCTTGCGTGACACTTCCTCAGTGTTGCATCGGACGAGCCAGCGGCAAAACGCCGCGGCGGCCGTTATAGCGAGGGCCCGCCGCCCCTTGAAAAAGAGGGCGGGACATTATTTCCGGACAAATAGTCAGTTCGACCCAAGACGCGAAAGGACGAGCAACGCTGACACAACGCGCTCAAGCGGTTGACCCAATTTCGAGGTGGAGGGAGCGACCTGACGCCATGCGGCAGGCACTTCGTTCATCCCATCCCAACGAGAACGATCTCCGGCTCCATCCAAATAAAGGTCCCCCTGAGAGCGGGCCGTTCTGCCCGGCACGGTCGCCCAAAGAAAATCCGGATGGACATTGCCGCGCCATTCGCCTCCAACAATCCTGCCCGCCGCATCCAGCTCCAGATCATAGACATAGGTCGCACTCTGATGGAAATCCCGGCTCGGATCGTCGTGTTTGGCTTCGGACGCCTGGGTCTCGCTGACAAAGTTGACCGTCATCTTCACTCCCACGATCGACACGCTACGGGGCGAGCGGAAACGGGAGTATGGATCCTGCGTCCAAGACGCGCGAGTCGCGATCGCGTCGGCAAGGCGAGCGGTCTCCGCGCCGGTGGCCGGATTATAATACTGGTAGATATAGGAATAGATCGGATGATTCCAAACCTCATAATTGAAATTGGCATCCATCACGAGCCCCTGATGGGCCGCTCCAATGCGATGAACCACCGCCAGATGCCAGGTGGCCGGATTGGTATCCTGGCAATCCGCGTTCACTGGTCGCCCCGTCGGATCCCTTCTAGGATTCCGGTCGTTGCAACGGCCGCCGATCAGTACCTTTTCCACCTCTCCGCGCGACCAGAGCAAAGAAGTCAGTGCCTTGAGGTCATCCGGCGTGAACGGAATACGGGTCCTGCCGTCGGCGGCGATCACCGTGACGGTATGGCGCGGGCGCGGAACGGCGATCGCAGCGGCCGCCCAACCTTCGCAAATGCCCATCCAGGGCTCGACCCTTCCGTCGTGGTCCTGGTAGCGCGCCCCTT
The DNA here is from genome assembly GCA_964467785.1 of uncultured Bacteriovoracaceae bacterium. Classification (GTDB taxonomy): domain Bacteria; phylum Bdellovibrionota; class UBA1018; order UBA1018; family UBA1018; genus CAYXVB01. Next base: position 196 of record CAYXVB010000105.1, on the reverse strand, counting down.
CGCTCCACATCGTCCGAGTCAAGGTGTACTGGGCGTCGCCGACCAGCAAATCATACTTCTCGGCGGGCGAAAGCCGATCCACGGAGCTCCGCCCGGAGCCCACTTCGCGCTTGGCCCAGAGAAAGCCCGACTTCCAGTCACGCCCCGGAAATTCCGGATCCGCTCGAACATCCAACCGCGCCCCAACTCAATGAAA
>CAYXVB010000104.1:0-13098 GCA_964467785.1 uncultured Bacteriovoracaceae bacterium | reverse complement strand
CCGATCGCCTCGTGGAAGTCTTCAATGCCGGGGTGACCCGCTTTATTCCAAAGCCGGCCGACCCAGCCAGAATCCGTCGTGAGATTCGGGCCGTGCTGGAGCAACGAGAAGTGAGGCGTCGAGCTTTCTCTGGCGCCACCGGAAATGAGCTGGATCCATTTTTCGGAACGTCGGCAGCCATTGGTCGCCTCAAAGACCAGGTCGAAGTCGCCCTTCGTGGCGATACGCGCGACATCCTCATTCAGGGAGAAACCGGCACCGGAAAAGACGTCTTGGCCAAGTTCTTGGCAAAGCGATTCGATCGCTCCGGACGTCTCCTGCCCGTTCATTGTGGCGCTCTTGCCGACGGTATCGTTGAGTCTGAGCTCTTCGGACACGTAAAAGGGGCGTTTACCGGCGCCGATCGCGACCGAATCGGGATGTTTGAGGCCGCAAACGGTGGCGTTGTATTCCTCGATGAGATCGGGGAAATGCCCCTCACTCAGCAGCCCAAACTCCTGCGCGTACTCCAGGAGAGAAAGGTTCAGCGTCTCGGAACTCACGAAGAGCGTAAAGTGGCCTTCCGCTTAATTGCCGCGACTCATGTCGACCTAGCGACAGCGGTTCAGGAAAAGAAGTTCCGAGAAGATCTCTACTTCAGAATCGCGCAAGCGGTTATCCGGGTTCCGGCCCTCCGTGAGCGCCAGGATGATATCCCTCTTTTCGTTACTCGTTTCCTGCAAGTCGGATCCGGGCAAGCAACTGAAATTAGTCCACAGGCGATGGCGCTCCTCACGGGTTACCATTGGCCGGGCAATGTTCGTCAGCTCGAAGCGGTTGTTCGTAACCTCAAGTGCGTGGCTTCTGGGTCCGTGATTCGCGAAAAGGATGTTTGCGGCGTCCTACCGGAGCTTGCCGCGCTGATGCCGGGACTGACGCGTAGTCCGCTCGGGACCTATGCACAATCCCTTCTATTTGCTGAGAAGAAGAAATTTGAGGATGCTCTTCGCCAGGCCAACGGATATCGAGACGAGGCGGCCAAACTCCTTGGTATGTCCCGAGCCACTTTCTTTAGAAGAGCGAAGGAACTAGGTGTCGTTCGAAGCCGCACAAGACCTGGCGGCTCAATAGCCTGAGCGTCTTTTGCGCTACGCTTTTTTCAGGAGCGTAAAAACAGCAAATCCAACCCAAGGCAGAATCCCATAGACGAAGAACTCTTGACGACCGTAAATGTTCGGGTTGAAAAAATCGTTGTTGTAGGAACTGAACGGAAAGAATCCACTCATTCCCTTTCCGAAAAATAACCAAAAGCCAAGATTCACAGTAGTCCAAACCAACAACGCTGCAAGGACTTTTCGCGGGCGATTTAGAAACTCTACAAACAAATTTGCCAGCGAACGTTTTGCTTCGGACATGTGCTCATTCGGGTGGTGGCGATCGACATTGTATTCAGAGATAAGCCGACTTGACCGACGCCATAGGCTAATTAATACAATCCAAGACAGAATCGGCAACGGCACCGCCGCGACGAACGAATACGCTAGGATGCTAGACAAAGACACCTGTGCCTTTTTAGCGAACCAGGCGGTCCAAACGGCACAGAATAGATGTGAAACTAAATACACGCCTGCGGCTGCCTGATCAGAAACACCATATGGCGATTTAAGTCGAACTAACACGCCAAGAAACACCGGTGTTCCAAAGAAAAGAAGCAAATAGAGCACCCGGAACTTGCGAAGAAGACTCGCGCGGGGGTCGCAAATTAGAGTTGAGTGTCCAAGATCAGTCATTCTTTGTAATGCCGTCCATCCTGAGACAATTTTCGAGACGGATGTCTCAAAGTCTCATGAGTGAGACATCAATCCCAGAAGGATATTTCATCACTTTTACGGAAGGTTAGCTATTTCTTTATCCTGGATAATAGTCCTGGCACGCCTTGCAGTTACTGCTTCCAAACCGGCCGCAATCTAGTTTGCGGCCTACATGGAGGCAATCATGTTTAACAAGTTCTATCGCCGCCTGAAAGCAGGCCTGGCCCGCGTCTTCGCACGGCTCTTTTACCAAGTTGTAGATACCCAGATCGAACAGGAACTCGCTGCTCCCGAAGAGTACATCCGTATGCAGCAGTATCGCCGCATGGAGATGGAGCGATATATCGCTCGTTACCTGGGGCCGCGCGTATGAAAGCAAGAACTTCGATAATCGTCGGATCTTTGCTTTTGGTCCCGGAATTCGCAATGGCCGCGGATCTGGAGGGGACCCTCCGAAACCTTGTCGCCGCGTTCACGGGGCGAATCCTTCCGATCGTAGCCCTGGGTTACCTCGGAAAGAACGTTTTTGCCCACATCCAAGGTGATCCCAACGCCCGCAACGATACCATTCGCGTCGTTGTCGCCATTGCGTGCCTGATCGGGCTCAACGGCGTCTGGAGCTATATCGCGCAGCAAGCGCGGTGAGGAGTTGATCATGAGATCCTACACTGAACCCACCGCACGAAATCTACTCCGCCGACCACTCGTCTTCGGTGTTCCATTTTTTGGAATGGTACTGCTTGCGTTTGTCGTCCTTGGAATAGCGATGCTCTTCGGCAGCCGCGTCGAAGGCAACCTCGTTGCCGTGGGCGTCGGGGTTATTGGGTACGGGGTTCTTCGAGTCTTTAGTCGATTCGCCAAATTGGGTTGGGAAGAGTCCTTGATTTTTCCTATTGAGCGACTCGCAAAAGCGCCACCTATTCCGGGATCAGTCGCTATCGTCGATTCGGCTACAGAGGTAGTGGCGCCGGACACTCTCGACGAAAGCGATCTGATCGTCGTCAAGGAAGCCGTGGCTGATCGCCTGCGCGACCTTCGCCCGGGCGTCCGCCTTACCCTTGTTTGTGAAAAGGATCAAAGTGGCGCGGCCATCCGTGAAGTGACAACGTCAGGACGGTTTCTAATCACAGGTAAAGTTGCTCTCGGCGAATTGGCGGATGGACTGATTTCCGACGACGATCGCCTTTACAGCATCCATCAGCTTCCCGTCGTAACAGATCCTCTTTGGCTATTTGGACTTCTCTCGCGTCTCCGGGATGACTTTCGCGTGGTCGTCTCCTTCCAAGGTACAGACTTTCAGAGGATCAAGAGGCGAATCGAACTTTCACGGAGGAGCAACGCACAGGGCGAAACTCCAATCGCTGACATCGACGCCGAAGTGACTTTCGAGGAGACCACCCGGGTCCTCCAAGGGCTCTCTCGTGGCGACGAAACCGTAGTTGAAGCGTCCCTGATCATCGCATCAAAAACGCCGCTCGACCTGGATGGCAGCCTCTTTTGCGAGGAGAAGAATCGACTCCTGGCGGCAGCCTCAATCCTTGGACTTCGCCGTCGATTTCATCGCTCTCATCTAGTCCGCGTCGTGACCGCGGCAGACCTGGTGCCGAGCTTTCTCGACCCGAAGGAACCAGGCCCTGCGATCCTCACTACTCCGAGAGGTCTCCCCCTCTACTTTTCGCCTCAAGACCCGAGACTCGAAGCGCTACACTGGCTCGTCGTAGGCGCTTCGGGAAGCGGTAAGAGCTTTTTTACCGGATTGATCCTAAAGCGAATGATCGAAGATGGCGTTCCGATGTCCGTTCTCTTCGTCGACCACAACAGAAGCTTTCGGCGTCTTGTTAAAGGCTCTGAAGGCCCCTACTTCGAACCGCGTTCGATGAAAGAGATCACAGGCCTTACCGATCCTCTTTTCGACATTCTCGATCGCCAAGGTTCGATGGCCGGTATCGAGCTTTCGGATCTCAACATCGACGAAAAAAGGGCCGCCGCCTATGAGCTCCTATCGCGGATCGAAACTTTTCTTCGCTTCCGTGAATCAACGCACACGGTCTACGTCGTCCTCGATGAGTGCTGGAACTTTATGCGCGACGAACCGGTTCTCGTGCAACGTGCCTTTCGCGAATTCCGAAAGCTCAACGGCGCGACCATCGCCATTACCCAAAGTCTCTCCGATTTTCTGACTGATCAGAGCGGACAAAGCATTTTCCAAAACGCACCAATCCGAATCCTCCTTCGCCAAGGCGAGGACGTCAACCGATACCGCGGAATACTCGGAATGAATGAAGTCGAGTTGTCCAAGGTCCGCTTGCTCAAGCAGAAGAAAGGTGTCTTCTCAGAATGCCTCGTCAAGACGCCGTTTCTCTCTCGTTTCGGACGCCTTTACCCGACCGAGAGCGAACACGCGCTGCTGAGAACTGACAACCTCCGTGAAGAGTGGATCGCCGAAGCCCAGCGAGTCCGAAATATCAAAAGGAGCACGCCATGCGACGCCTCTCTCTAATCGGCATTGTCAGTTCCGCATTCATCGTCATCCCGTTTCAGGCCCAGGCTTTCCTAGGAACGGAACTTGGCCCCTTACTTCAGCTGGTCTCAGGTCAGATCACCGAGATCGAGAAACTGAGCGAAACGGTTAATGCGGCTCAAGACCAGACGCGGATCCTGCGAGAGCTCAACGATGGGATCGATCGCTCGATGACCCAGCTTCGGAATATCCAGACCATAGTTGAACGCGTCCAAGGAGTCGACCCAAGCGCTGTCAGGAGCCTTTCGGATCTCAACGAACTATTGGTTCGCGCCCATCAGACCAAAGAATCGATCGAAGACATGATGGAGACGAAGGTCACCCTGGCCGACCAGGCGATCGCGAGCGGCGCCCTCCAGGGAGACACCGCCTACCGGATGGGACAGGAAATGGTCGTAACGGGATCTCAGCTTTCCGCCGAGTCACAGACCGCGTCTCCCGGGCGTGCGACTCAGATCGCGGCTTGCGCGAATTCAGCGCAAATGCTCGCCACCGGTGTTGAACTCCAAACTATGGCGCAGCTGGTTCAGCTCCAGGCGATGACACTGGAATTTCACAAGTCGCAAGTCCAGCTCGATATCCAAACTTCCCGGATTCGCCGCGCGGCCTATGAACAGCAATTGTCTGCACCTTCGAAGAGGACGCGCTAATGGGCACCGCGACCGAACTGACGCCAGACCTGCTCGTTCCCGTCGGGCGAACACTTCTTCTCGGAAGCTTCGCGTTCTGCCTACTGCGCTCGATCCGAGGAGGTTTTGATCTCCCTCTCGCCTTTGAACGACTGATTCTTGGGTTCCTGGCCCTGGCCTTCTTTAATTCCGGAAGCGCGGTACTGCTCACGATCTCTTCCGAACTATCCGAGGCCATTCATCGGCTGGGAGATCGTCATGAGCTCAAGGCGATGGTCTTGGAAGCCTTTCGAAATGCTTCGAAGGAGCCGCCGTCAGGCGGTGGAAATACTTCGATCAATCTCCCCGCCGTTCTTGAGCAGGCGTGGAGAACCGGAGTGTGGGGCATCATGAGCACCATCGTCGATTGGATCTTTCTGATGGTGACCTTCCTTCTGGAGTCGGCGCGCGAGGTCTTCTGGAAGCTTCTGCTCTTTCTCTTCCCCGTCTCCTGCGGAGTTTATCCCATCTTTCCCCGCATGATGACAAATCTAACGTTTCACGCCTTGGAATTGGCGCTCTGGTTCCCGGTTCTGGCCCTTGTGGAGATCGCGACCGGTATCGTTGCACGCTCGGCCATGGCAAAGACCGGAAGTTGGGGTCTCTACGTTGTGGCTGTAGAACTCCTGGCAATCATCCTGATCCTCCTGATTCCATCGGTGACTCACAAATTCCTCTCCGGTGCGTTCGCCGGCGACTTCGAGTCCCAGGCGAGCCTGATTCGCACCGCAAAGCGCGCGGTCTTTGTCGCAAAGTCCTGGGGGACACGCACATGAAAACCGCCATTGCTCTACTCTTCGCAACATTGAATTCCGCTCGGGCTGATGATGCCATCAAGCTCTATGTGGGGTTTGTGACTCGAGTCCGCTGTGAGGATCGCCTACTCCTTTCGTCTATCGGGGATGACCGCTTGATTCGTCTTGAAGCCCTACCTCGGGAACTTGGATGCGGGGTGGTCCTGAAGCCATCAGGTTCCACGGGTCGCACCAACCTGATTCTCGAGACGAGCACGGGGACGATCCGCCGAATTCTGATCGTTTCTCCCAGCTCTGCGAGTGGCGCAGGCCCGGACGCCAAAGACCTCGACTACCAGCTCAAGGGGGTCCAACAATGAAGTCGCGAAATCTGATCGCGTTTCTGATCTGTGGGCTGCCAGCGTCTGCGTCCGCAATGGCTCCGGACGAATACCAAGGCCGGGCCGCACGGCTCCATGCGAGCCAGAAAAGTACCGACACCGTCATTGGCCGGCTCGGCGCCGAAGTTGGGTTCTCTCCAATCGCGCCGCAGGGGCTTGGAGGATCGAGAGAGGAAAAGACTCCACCTCTCTTTAAGGTTCATGCCGAACTTTCAGCTTCAAGAATTCCGACCGGGAAACTTCTCTACGGCCGGCTCCTGAATCGCCTGGTCGTCGGGCCCGATGGATCTCCCGCGCTTCTCGTTCTGGATGACGGGCAAGGGTTTCTGTCTGGGATTCGAGTTATGGGAATGGCTCGTCAGGCCGGTACCGCAGGGAGGCTGACCTTCGAACTGAACAAACTCCTTGCCCGGACAGGCCAGTCCGTAGCCCTTCAAGCGACCGGACTGGACTCTGCCGGAGCCTATGGTGTCGAGGCTCAAGTCTTTAGCGGGAAGGCCCTGGCACTAGGAGGCGCCATGGCTTCGAGTTTCGTTTCGGGTCTTGCTTCTGCGCAGCAAACCCAAACCATCAACGCCCTGGGATTTGCCGCCCCACAAACGACCGGGCGCAATGCCCTCCTCCAGGGCTTGGCTCAGACCGCGGCCGACCAAAGTAAACGACTCATCGACGAAGCCACTGCCGAAAAGCCGATCCTGGTAGTCGAGGCAGAGACGCCGATCGTGGTCCTGGTTCAAGAGGAGGTACGGTTTTGATCAGGCATAGTGTCACCCTTCTGATCCTCCTTGTGACCCTCTCCGGTTGCGCCAGCCTCACCGGCAGGAAGCGAATCACGGTCGCGGCCGGAATGGGTGCCGGCGCTGGCGCCCTCGGTGGCGCGGCCCTGTCTCCAAACGAAGAGAGCCGCGCACTCAATGCGCTCGTGTTCGGGCTCTCCGGCGCACTGCTAAGCGGGGGCCTCGCGGTGCTCACCGACACGACTTCAGAAGCTTCTTCGCAACGCACCGATCTCCGCGCGCGCGACCAATCCAATGGGCTGTCATTGGACAAGACCGTTCGGGAATTCCAGGTACTTCCCAACCAGCAACTCCCTGAGTTTTTGCGCGATCGAGTGCAGCCCGTCGTGATCGAGGAGTACACCGAAGCGGACTCCGTCGGCGAGGACGGAACGCTCCACGAACCCCACCGTGCCTACCGGATCAAACGTCCCGGAGAACTCTTCGCGCGGCCCGTGACCGCCCCAAAGACCCCGGCTGGGAGCGATAAAAAATGAACTGCGACTTACGGAAGTCTTTAGGACAGCAGGGGTTCAGGCACCGGTTCATAACGCAGGGCATCGAGGTGAATCGGAGAGTGAACCCCGCACCCGTGTCTTTCCGTTTAAACGACGCGGGTTTGGGCGATCGCTCCTTGCTGGCGCATTTCCCGACCCCACCCCCTCAACCAATAGTTTCGAGAGTGGGGTCGGGAAAACAAATCGACCACCCAAACCCAAGGAAAAACTCCAAGACACGGGTGCGGGGTTCAAGGGTTGAGGGGGTTGTTTTGGGAAGGGGGAAAAGACAGTGATTTTACTTCAGGAACGAGACAAAAGACTTCTGCGCCTCTGCTATGAACAGCAGTTCATTCTTACGGATCACGTCGAGAAGCTCTTCGCCGGTGCTTCCTATCGAGCTTGCCGGCAGAGGATGCAGGAGCTCGCACAGGCTCAGTTCATCAGCGAAGAACCGAGTACTTCACTCGGAAGAAAACCGGTCTATCGAGTCACACGTCTCGGTACCGCGGTCGCGCTTGAAAGCGGTGCTTCGGCAATCTCCCAGCCGCGCAACCTTACGCTGGCTACGTTGCAGCATGACGCGATCGTTACCTCTGTCCGTCTCAGGCTCGAAGAACTCTGGAACGCTAAGTTCGTCTGCGAGCGGGCAATCAAAGGGAAAGAGTACCGGGAGGTACCCGACGGGATCTTTTTCTTCCCGTCCGGCCGTGGGATCGCCATCGAGTTGGAAAACTCCGACAAAGGGCGAACCCGCTTCCTCCGGCTTCTTCAACGCTGGAAGGACGCCCCGCAGATCACTTTTGTTCTCTATGTCGCGACAAGCCGCGAGCTCTATGAGGCTATCAAACGGTTTCTCGAACACGCCCCGAAAGAGAGGCCCATGGGGGTGGTTCTTTGGCAGGAACTGGAGGCGGGCAAGCCTACGGTCTGGAGTCAACGCGGCGACCTCGCCCTCTTTGAGCGGAGGGAATTCTAATGCACCGAATTGCCCATCAGGTTCCCTTGATGCCGCTCGGCCTCACGCACGAGCAAAAGATCCTTTTGGGTGCCACGGTCGTAACTTTGGGAGCGGTCACGTTCATGCAACCGGCGGTGATCGAAACTCTGAGCGGCCTCTGCCGCCTTCCAAAATGGGGGCGTCGCAAGGGTCCGGGTATCCCGATTGGCCGGGAATGGATTCCTGACCTTGCTCGCCTTCGCCATACCCATATCGTCGGCGCCACCGGCACTGGAAAAACGGTACTCATCGAAAAGCTCCTGTTTGCGGACCTTGCTCGCGGATATGGCGCCATCATTATTGATCCGAAAGGCGAACGAGGTTTCTACGAGTCTGTGCGGGACTACTGCCACTCGATTGGACGTGGGCAGGACCTGCATCTACTGTCCGCGACGTTTCCGGACGAAAGTGCGATCTGGAATCCTTGTGGCTTAGGCAATGCCTCAGAGCTTCAGACCAAATTCTTCAATTCCGCCATTTACAGCGAGCCGCACTACGCTAAGGCCTGTGAGTTCGGCCTACTCCAAGCTTTCCGTCAGCTCACGGTCGAGCGCATGAATGGTTTCACCGTTCCCGATTTAATGCGTGCTTTGGATAACATCAGCCAGGACGACAAGAACGAAACTCTGAAAGGCCTCTACTTCGACCTCAACAACCTCGCTCTAGGCGAATGGGAGGACTCACTGGCTTGCGGGGATCGCCGGGAAATCGACCCTGCTCGCGAAATTTCGCTTCTCGACATTATCAGCCAGAACAAGATCCTCTTTGTGGATCTTCCAACAGAGGGAAAGCGCGTCCAAAGTTCCAGGATCGGCAGGCTTCTTACCCAAGAGATCATCTTGATTTCTGGAATGCGAAAGCGCAATCCGTCGCTCAAATCTGATCGCCCGTTCAGCGTCTTCATCGACGAGTTCGATGCGTTCGCGACTGAAAGCTTTTCGACCTTCCTCAATAAAGGCCGCTCAAGCGAGTTCATGATCCACTTGGCCCACCAGACTCTGAGCGACCTGAACAGCATCAGCCCCGAGTTCACTGGACAGATCCTGGGGAACTGCAATGTCCGCTTTATCTTTCGCCAGGATGATCCCGATGACGCCGAGCGCTGGTCACGGTTCATCGGCACTCAGAAGGTCATCAAAAAGACCTTCCGAACCAAAGACGGCGCGCAAACGGGAGAGTCCTCGAACCGCGAATCGCAGGAATTTGTAATCTCCCCTGATCGCATCAAGTCTCTCCGAATCGGGGAATGCATCTTTAGTATGAAGACTGAGGGGTATACCCGCGCCATTCAGGTGCCCTACTCCACGCCTAAACTCTCCACCGCTAAGAAAACAGAACCCACTCTGCCCGCGCGCCGAGGCATCGGGCGCAAAGTTCCGCCCAGTCTCAGAGCATCGGAGATCGCTCCTTCCGGCATCAAGCCGCCCACGGCGCATGCTGAAGACGACTGGGACACCTTCAAGCCCATTTCGAGGGAGAAATCCGAATGAAGAATTACCTCATTTGCGGTTCTGTTTTGGCCGCTATCTTGTTCGCGCCTGGATGTGCATTCAGAGAAAGCGCGTCCGATCGTCAGGAAGCGTCCGCTCGCAAGATGGATGGCCGCCTCCTTGGCGTTACTCTGGCGTGGGACGGTCACGAAAAGCCGATCATGCTCGGTGCCGACACCTTCGCCCGGACTTCCGGAATGTGGGTTCACGACCAAATTGTAACTCTTCCAGTCCTGGCTCCAGAGGTCGTTCTTTTGACCGTTCAAATTGCGCGCGATCCTCAGGATGTAAAGGAGTGGAGCGCGCGCGCGGTAGCCACCACAGGAGATGACCTCAACGAGCGGACCTTGGATGCTCAAATTCTTGAAACGACGCCTGCCGAAGTGGGCACGCGATTAAAGATTAAGCTGGTTGGCGCAAATACGCTATTTCGGCCAGATCAAGAGCAACGGATGTATTTGACCTTGAAACTCCAGGGTCCGAACAGCGCGGAGGGTGGCGCTTTGCGCCTCGCGATAAGCTCTCCGCCGTCCCGGCTTACGGTTCTTAAGGACCAGCAGACTCTCGACCGTGATTTCCGGGACGTCGACCCTAAACTGCGGGTGCTCTTCAGTCAGGCCGAAACGAGGACTATGGTCCGATACGTTAGGCTCCGGAATGATTCATTCGAAACGATTCGACTGAATCTTCCATTCAAGAATCACGCAACCGTCAAGCTCCACGGAGTGAACTATTCCACGATAGCGACGCCCCATCCCTATTTCGCAACTTATGAACAGAAGAGCGAAGAACTGGTCTGGGACATCGAGTCCGACTTCTTTGTCTTCCCGCTATCAGAAGACCTGCCCAAGACCTGGACGAGTTTTTCTCAAACAATGCTCGATTCGCTGATTCTCCCGCGTGGTGCGACCATCGAACTAGGAATCTACGCTCCGGGACCTGTGATCAGTCACTTTGGGAGTCATCCGGCATCGAACTCGACGGTGAGTGCATTGGCCTCATCAGGAATCGCTCATTGCAACCCGAATCCCAGAGTTTGGATTCCTGGCGATCAGGGGTGGTTCGATCTTTTTGACGGAACCCATCCTGGGTCGCCCTGGCATTTTCCGGCAGACACCATCGCGCTGATGAAGCAGGCGGCGGGGGCCATGAGGGCGTGTGTTGATTCAGGCTGGAACGTCGACCAGTGTAATCAGGCTGCTCTGATTGATGACGAGCTGGACCATCGCAAAATGACCCATCCGGACAATGGACGCCCGTGGATGGTCTTCTACGGATGTCCCTCTTACGTCCTCTGTCCGAACGATCCCGCCCATGCGTGCGCAACTCAGAATGGCTGGTCTTGGACCGCGGTCAACCGCGACTTTCAAAATGGGATCCAGACCACTCCGGCAACGCTCGAGTGGAAAGAAGGACAGGTTCCGATCTTCGCCCGTTTCTTCCCTGCCGGAGATTTGGCCGAAGGGGAAGCTCGGAACCTCACTTTGAGCCCAAGCGGGACGCAGGTTCGCGACTAGAAACGAAGGAGAAGAGATGAAAAGCGGAACTTGGAGTCATTGGCTACGCAGCCCAGATTGCGAGCGGGTGGAAAATCGTAGAAGTGGGAGCGGTTCATGAGTAACATTAGAGTCGCGACTGATCAGGAACCAGTTGAGTTCGAGTTTGACCGGCTCACCTGGCTAGATTCGAAAGAAGCTGCTGAATACCTTCGAAAGACGGCAAATGCGCTTCGGATCATGGTTTATCGGGGCTATATAAAGCCTCGTAGATTCCGAAGACGGCTTTACTTCCGAAGGCTCGAACTCGACAGACTGCTTGAATCCTCTGTGTTTTAACCAACGGAGGGTTCATGGCGATTTCCAAGTACGAAAAAGACGGACAGACCTTTTGGCGCGTTTACATCGACCTACGCGGGCGCAAGGATGTTCGAGTCCGGGTGCAGAAGCGCGTTAACGGGCTCGAGTCCGAGCGGGAGGCGAGGTCGGAGGAGAAGCGCCTCCTTCGGGAGCTATCAGAGCGTCTCGCCTATCTTGAATCGCGCGGTTCTACTTGGGAAGAGGTCATCGAGCGCTGGATACGCCAGCAGGAGCTCTACCCCACTAAGAAATACTCGAAAGCGACTCTTGAGGATTATGAGTGGATTCTCAAAAAGTGGACGAAGCCCTGGTTAGGGCGCGTGGCTTCGGAGCTGAACCGCGGTGATGGTCGTGAAATGCTGAGGCAAGCTCAGGACGCGAACAAGAGCTTCGCCCTACTTCACCGGCTCAAGTGTGCCATCAATGTCATCTATACCTGGGGAATTGAGGAGCGGATCATCACCGGCGTTCATGAAAGCCCCGTCTATGGACTCGACGTGAAGCCCGACCGCGAAGAGAAACGGCCCGAGATCCTGACACTCGAAGAGATCCGCAACCTATTGAAAAAGGCCCGAGAGCAGAACCATCCTTGGTATCCGATCTGGGTTGCCGCCGTTCTGACTGGATGCCGAAGCGGCGAACTTCACCAGTTGAAAGTTGAAGACCTAGAGATGATCTCCAGGGAACAAGCGATCGAAGAAGACAAGAAGTCTGGGGATCGGAGGCGCTATGGCCTTCTGAGAATTCGCCGTAGCTGGAATCGTCGCATGAGGACTACCGGACCGACCAAGGCTGGCTACTGGCGAACTGTTCCGATCTCTAGCGAGTTCTATTGGTTTTTGGTTCATGACCTCCAGGTCGAGAAGAAGAAGCCCGGCGACTTCTTGCTGCCTCGCCATTGGGAATGGGACAAGGGCTACCAAGCTCGCATTCTTCGAATGTTTTGTATCGGGAACGGTCTGCCCTCAATCAAGTTCCACGCGCTGCGTGCCTGCTTCGCGACGCAGCTCATATCGACCGGCATTCCAGCGACCGTCGTCATGAAGATCTGCGGCTGGAGGGACATGAAGACTATGCAGCGTTACATTCGGCTGGCCGGAGTGGATGAGGCAGGGGCTACCGAGGTGCTTAGATTCATTCCTACGGAGGAGGCGGTTATGGAGCGAGTTGTCAGCCTATATGGGCATAAATTGAAATAGATTAATCCGCAACATAGCGAAATAACGTATTTTATCTAATGTGGCCAATTTACAATTCACAACTTGTAAACTACAAATTGTATAGTAAGATTGAAACATGAGAACCGTCTCGTCAATCAAACCGCAGGACATCTTGGTGCTGCTCAAAATGCTCGTATTAAGGGAT
>CAYXVB010000103.1:0-13112 GCA_964467785.1 uncultured Bacteriovoracaceae bacterium | reverse complement strand
GTGCTCTCAGCGACAGGGGTCGTTAGCCTGATCTTCTTGGCCTGGGACGGATTCTCCGCGAAGAAAGGCCCGGCGATCTTCTGCAAGACCTCATCCTCGACCGATGCGCGCGATGCGATCTCGAAGGCCTTGGAGCGGACGTCCTGGCCCTTTTCCTCGAAAGGCAGCGTGAGCTTGCGGATCGTGTCTTGGTAGGCGGCAGTTTCCGCCTCGTTGAGGCCCTTGGGGGCCGGCAGAGCCTCGAGGCCGCGGGCGAGGTCGATGTAGAGCGAGGCCAGCTCGTTCATCACTGTAGCGCGGATACGGGCCCAGGGCATCTGCACGATCTTGGTGGCCGCGTTTTCCATTTCACGGATCACTTCCACGCGGCGGGTGATGTAGCGCTCGTCGGCGCGCAGAGGGGCCACTTCCTTCATGGCGGCGCGATTGAGTTCGAATGCGTGTGGCACCGAGACGTTGATGCGCGGGAGCAGAGCGAACTTGACCAAGGGATCAAGCTCATCCCAGCCATTGGCCAGCGTGCGGAGCGCGTTGTTGCGGTCGCGGAAGGCCAGGTTCTTGGAGCCTTCGAGTGCGATCGCGGCCCAGAGGGCGCGGATGTCCTTGGTGCCTGAGGAGTTTTTGCGTGACTTGTCAAAAGCCTTCTCGGTCGTTTCGGGCGCGGCGATTTTGTCAGGAGTGGCGACGAGGATCAGTGCCTGGTAGCGCTCGCACTCGGGGGCGAGCGTCTCCGTGCACAGGGCGGGGTTGGCGAGCGCGGCACGTAGCTCCGCCGTGTTATCCGAGAGCCAGATCAGCGCCAGGACCTTGCGTCGAAGCGCATCGGCTTTCTCTGCGTTGAGGCGGATTTTTTCGGAGAGCTTTTCCCGGGGCAGGGTCAGCAATGCCTTGTAGTCCAACGCGGCGGAGAGGAACTGGTAGCGGTCCTCGCTCATCTGGGCTCGCGAGGCGAGCGCTGCTGAAAGATTGTCACCCGCGTGCGAGCCCAGCTTGTTGCCGGAGAGATCCTTGGAGGAATCGATGATCTGGGAGAAGTACTTTTGGGCGCGCGCCTTTTCATTGATGCTGAGCGCGGCCGCTCCGGCCAGAGCCAGCGTATCGGTGATGCGCTTGCTCGCGGAATACTTGTCGAGAAACTTCTCGGACATCTTGACCACGCTTTTGGGGTCGTTGGCTTGATACCGCGCCTCGATCTGTTTGTAATAAGCGTCGGCCGCCACCGCGAAGAGGCGCTTCATGAACTCTGGGTCGAGAGAGGCCCACTCTTTGACCGCGAGGAACTCGGTGGCGAGCTCGTGCACCAGTTCCCAGTCCTCGGAGGCGATCGAGGTGTCGAGAATCAATGAGGCTGACGGAACCGCGTAATTGGACCTTGGATTGCGCTTGATCAATTCGCGCATGCGCTCCATGGCTTTGACGATATGGCCTTGGGCGTAAAGGGAGCGGGCCGATTCGAAGAGGAAGTTCTCGGTCGTCTTCGCCATGTCCTTGCCGGCTTTTGGATCGCCCTTGAAATAGGCTGCGAATTGCACGTCGATCCACTCGATCCACTCGCCGAGCAAGGGGTCGAGAGAGGCGGGCTTGACGGCTTTTGGCGAGCGAGCGGTAAGCTCCTTGGGGATCAGGTTCTTCTCGCGCAGCACTTCGTAGCGGCAAGCGATCGCTTTGAGCGCGGAGTCGGCGACAGTGGAGTCTTTTTCGGCCAGAGCCGGATGATTGACGACCCAGCGGTAGTGGATCGTGGCGCCAGAATAGTCCTTGATCGCGAAGAGGGTCTCGGCGAGGTTGTAATGCACGCGCGGAATGCGTGGATCTGTATCATCGACCATGCGCGTGAACGTGTCGTAAACGGTGGCCAGGATCTCGCTGAAGCGGCGAATTTCCGTGGCTTCCTTGTTCTTGAGGATCGCGGCTTGCAAGCCTTCGGCGGTGTCGAGCACCTGTTTCTGCGCGCGGGTGAAGCCTTCGTAGCGCTTGCCGGACTGCCAAAGTCGCGCCATGTCCTGCGCGCTTTCGATGACGCGCGGATAGTCGCGCTTGTTGAGCTGGAAGTCATAGGCCGTGATCACCACTTCCAGGCTTTCGGGTCGATTCGACTCTTTTTGGATGATCTCGTTCTTGAAAGCGAGAAGGTCGGCCTCATGGCTGTGCGAACGCAGCAACTTTGCGAAGCGGAGCGCGATCTTGCCGAGCACCGGGCCGGAGTCGATGCCTTTGAAATAGGCGAGGGCTTTTTCGCGAGTATAGGCGGAGTTTTTCTGCTCGTAGCCCTCGAAGTAGAATACGGCGAGGTCCAGCAGGGTATTGTCCTTGAGGGCGTTGTCGGAGGTCGCGTCCGTGCCCTCGAGCTTGGCTCGCGCGTTGTAAAACGCGATCTGGCGTTCGGCATAGCCCAAGGCCGCAGGGATGTTTTTAAGGTTGTAGTGGGACCATGCGAGCTTGTAGAGCGCGAAGGGATAGTGCGGGCTGTTTTCGAATTTCTCGACTTCCTTGAGGAAGCCGATGGCGCGCGGATGGTCATTGCTCTCGATCGAGAACTCGGCGAGCGCCATGTAGGCGGACAGACTTTCCTCGGTAATCGGAAAGTTGCGGATCAGGTAGAGGTAGTCCTTGGTGGCCTTGTCCTTTTCGCCGATGTCCTCATGGGATTTGCCGCGCGCGAAATAGGCATGGGGCACTTCCTCGTAATTGGGATATTTGGCGATGAGAGTGTTGAAGGTGGAGATCGTCTGCTGTACGGCCTTTTTGTAGCGCGCCTGGTCGTTCTTGCCCTTGCTTCCGTGGGAGGACGACGCATGGGAGATGCGGAAGAGAATCGAGGCACATTGCTGCTGGATGTCGCCGAGGCGGGAGAGGAGGATGGGCTCTTGGCGCGAGCCCTGATATTTCTTGAGAAGGACGTTGAGCTTGGCGATCGCGTTTTCCTGCGAAGCGAGCGCGACCTCGTCGACGCCGCGGTCATAGGCTTCGTTGGAAGCGCCTTTGCTAACTTGGACTTCGGCGGCTTCCTTTGATTTTGACTCCGCCGCGGCCGCAAAATGCGGAACAGTAGCCTGCGCGCCGAACGCGAGGACCGCGAAAAGCAGCGAGGCGGACCCTTTGTCCATCTTGGGGTTCGCCAGATAATCGGGGAAATCAGTGTTGCTCGGAGGTCTGCCCATTCATGTGGGCCGACAATCACTCAGGTTTGACGACTGCCAGCTTGAAATCAGTGTAGCCGTTCAGGGCCGCGGAGGCCAAGACTGATTTCACAGTGGAATAGGGCGTCCGCTGGTCAGCGATGACCATGATCTTGGCATCGACTTTGACGTCGCTATTGTTCTTGGCGATGAGAATTTGACGCTGGCGTTCGCGCTCCAGGGCCGAGGAAAGGGTCTTGGACGAGCCGTTGCCCTGGAGGTCCTGGGGTTCGAATTTGAATTCGTGGAGCGTGGCGACCGGCTTTCCTTCGACTTGAACGGCGCTTTGGGAGATTTCGATCTTGAGTGCTTCGACCGCCGATTCGCCGGCTTGGGCCTCGGGGAGCTGCATACCGCTGGTCGGCGCGATGTTGACCGCGCTCGTCGCGTAGCTCTTGAGGAGAAAGACCAGGAGGATGGTGAAGATGTCGGCCATCGAAGTGATCTGGAGGGCCATTTCCTCGTTCTGGCGCTGCTTTTTGAACAGGGATTTCTTCTTCATGGCTGTACCTCAGAAACCGCCCAGCATCACGGCCGGGATGGTTTTGCGGATCGACTCCATTGTCTTGACGACGTAACGGTACTCCACGCCGTTGTCGGCGGTGAGGACCACGGCGTTGACGTCAGGCCACTTGGACTTGATCCCGCCGAGATTCTCCTTGAGGTCGTCCAGGTTGTACTCTCCGTTCTTGGCGGTGATTGTCTGCGTCGAGCTGGCCTTGCCCTGGAGCTTGACCACCATGGATTTGGCGGTGCCAAGCTCGACTGTGACGCTCACAGCGGGCGGAGGAGAGTCCTTGGCATCCTTGGCCGCCGTGCCCGCGGCCGCGATGCCGGCATCCAAGATCCCAATCGAAAGGAACGACGCGGAAGCCAGGATGAAGGTGATCAGAACCGTGAGGCAGTCAATGATTGGGGCAAGGTTGATCTCGAAGTCCTGGGAGCCGCCTTTGCCGCCGGATTCGCCGCCGACCATCATAAAATGGCTCCTTTATGCCGTCTTGTGGAGGCTGACGACTTTGCCAGCCTCATTCTTGTCGAGCGTGTCGTTCAATAGCGAGGTTTCCGCAGCATAGTAGCGCTGTTTGAGCAGGTCCATCGTGCGGATCGCGGCCTGTTCGATGTCGCTAATGATGCGGTTGCTTCGGTTCATGAGGAAGCTGTAAGCGACCATGCACGGGATGGCGACGCCGAGGCCGAGCATGGTGGCGTTCATCGCGGTGGAGATACCAGCCGCGAGCAGCGCTGACTTTTGCTGTGCATCGGCGTGGCCGACCGCCTCGAATGAGGCGATAAGGCCGGCGATGGTGCCCAAAAGGCCGAGAAGGGTGGCTACGTTGGCGATCGTCGCCAGGAAGCTAGTGCGGCGGCTCACGAGCTGGGTCGCGTCCGCGACCGCGAGTTGGAGACCGTGCTCGATCAGCGATTCGGGCTGGTGCGAGCGGAGGAGACCCTGCTTGACGACCCTGGCGACCGGCTTTTCGTTGAAACGGTCGCAGAAGGCAATCGCGTCCGCGACTTTGCCGGCGAGGATCAACTCCTGCAGCTTGTCGAAGAAGCCTTGGGTATCCTTGATGGCGTAGAGCTTGAAGAGAGCCATCGAGCGTTCGCCGATGATGGCCAGCGCGAAGGCTGCGGCGATCAGGATCGGTGCGACGTGCGACAGATTGTTCCGGATGAAGTCGAAATAACCAGACATTTTTGATTCCTCTCTTCTTTTAACTATCGCAGTTTAATAAGCCGTCTTCGGCTGATAGTTGATGCTGACCTTATCGGTCGCTGAGAAGCTGAGCACAATGGCTGAATCGGTGATAATGATCGATTTTCCGCTGATCGTGTATTTCGTCGAAGGAATGACGGTCTCGCTGCCGTCGGCATGGACGACCTTGACGATCATGTCCTCCTGGGCCGTCGGGGCGCGTGCTAGCGTGAAGGTGCTCTTCTTGGAGATGATCGCGTCGCCGATGGCATTGAGGATCGGGGTATAATCCGTGGAATTGAGCTCCATGGCCATGGAGCCGTTGCCCACGAGGTTGCCCAGGGCGATATAGCGATCGCCGCGGTCCGTGGCGACGGTCTTGAAGCCGCCAGCCGCGATGTCGTCGGCGTTTCGGGCGGCCTGCAAGGCTTGGATCGAGGTTCCGCTGAGCGGGACGAGCGAGACCACGAAGTAGTTGGGGCCGGTGCCCGCGACCGCATCCAGGGCGCTGAAGAAGGTGTCGAGCTGGGCTTTGACGTTGGCGACCGGGGTCAGCTTGGCCGACACCGGGCAGACGCTCGGAGTGTAAGTGTAGCCGTCGACTGTCTTTGAGGGGCAGGTGATCCCTTCGGCTCCGAAACGACAGCTGCCGCCGGTGCAGCAGTAGGCGCCGGCGCCAGTAATGGGGCCAGCGCCGTTGAGCGCGACCAGGCCGGCCTGGTCACAGGCATAATGGGTGTAAGGATTGAAGCCGGCGGGAGGAGAGGCTTCGATGTCCATCGTCTGGTCTTCTTCATCGGTGATGAAGATGATCCCGCGGAGCGAGCCCGGGCGGAAGAAAGCGGTGGAGGTGCTCTCGTTGTCGTTCAGGAGCTGGAGGACGGAGCCGAGGCCGCGCTCAGAGCCGTGGCCGGCGGTGCCCGTGCTGACGTTGATCATGAAGTCGTCCACGAGCTTATTCGTCCAGGCGGTGAGCGCCGAGCCCGAGAGCGGGCTGCCAGGCATGGTCGTGATGATTGGCTTGCCCGAGTGGATCGTATCGTTTTCGAGCGTATTCACGCACTGGGTGATGCTGGACTCGCCGGCGCCCGTATTGGGATGCAGGCAATTATAGGTGCCGGTATTGCCGAGCTGATTGTCGCGGATGTTGCACTTGGTCTCACCGAGAAGGAAGTACGGCAGCGACTCCACGCAGAGCGCGGCCATGGGGCCGTCGTGCGTGCCCGGGATCAGGCGGCTGATGCCGTTGACCCACGCCGGCATGAGATCCTTGTACTTGAAGCCGTTGGTGAAGACGCCGGTGCCGGTGTTGATCAGTGTGGGGTTGGAGGGCGGATTGACGAAGGTGGCGAGGCGGCTGTTGATATAAGTAGACGTCACGCCGACGGTGCCCGGAATGGTGGTGTTCAGATACGGAGAAAACGCCGTATTGGCCAGGTAAGTGTCCGTGGAGATCACAGCGACGCGGATGTCCCAAGTCGGCTGCATGTACTTGGCTGCGAAGGTGGCGAAGCCGCTGCGCAGCTTGTCCTGGGCGATGTCCATGGAGGAAGAGTTATCGACGACCCAGAGGAGGTCGATCTTGGTGTTGACCTCCTGGGTGGATTTAAAGGTCTGCTCCTGCTGTGCCAGCCGGATGGAGCCAGGGATCTGGCCAGTGCACGCAGACAGGCCCGCCCCTAAGGCGAGGCTGCTCAGAATCAGACTTTTATTGAGCTGTTTCGTGCGAGTCATATCCCTTTACTCCTCTTTTCGTTCCGGCTCCTGTCAGGCTTAAGTTATTTCATCGCCTGACGGGAACTAGAGGCCGTGCCGCAGGCGGCAGCCTCTTGGCCAGCGATCCAGTCCTGGAACACTGCGGCCATGCGCGAGTCCGGGCGGGCCTCGTCCAAGCGCTCGAGCTCGTTCTTGATGTCCTTGTCGAGGTTGCCGTTCACGTCGGCTTCCTTTTCGACGTCGGCCGGATCCCATTGGGCGATCTTGCCGCCGCCTTCGATCTCAGATCCCCCGATGGCTGACAGAAACTCATCCTTTGGAACGGCGCAGTCCTCAGAGCACTTGGTCTTGCCGAGGCAATAGCGCACGGTGATGTCGGTGCTCGGGCCCGCGACGGCGCCAATCAGGATCTGATCGGCGTGGCCTTTGACGGTTTGGAAGGCGACGGGGCGTTTATTGACGCGGACGCAGACCGTCGACGGATTGACGACGACATGCTTGAGCCGAATGAGATTCTTATGATGGCTGCAGGCATCGTCGCTCGTGTGTCCGGAAGATTTCTTGTGACGATAGGCGAAGGTCACGCAGCCTTCGGGTTCCTTTGGGACGGCGGCGACTTGAGCGGTCTGTGCGCCCGGTGCGGTCGTGTGGGCGGCGGTGCTGCCCGCAGGAATCTGGCCGACCTGCGCACTCGGTGCTCCGGTGCCGCCGGTGGTAGCAGTAGTGCCGGTTGAAGTGGCAGGGGGTTCTGTGCCGATCTTATTTTTGGAGGCATCTGCCGTCGAGGTCGTGGAGGATGCCGCGCCGGAAGAAGAGGTATCGCCCGCTTTTGAGTTTGCCTGAGAAGATCCGCCGCCTGCGACAGTTGGACTGCTGGAGCCGGATTTGCCCAAGTCCCCTGACTTAGCTTCAGGTTTGGCGGGCCCCGCATTGGTATGCAGGGATGACGAATCACCGGGGTGCGTGCCCGAGGGGCTCTCAGTGGTGGCAGTGTCTGAGCCCGATTTCAAGATCGAGCTGCGGGTTACCCAGAGACCCGCGGGTACAGAAACAATGAGCACTGCAGCTGCGATCAGAATCCACTTTGTGTTTGATCCGGTGTCCATATTGTTAATTCTAATTAACAATATGGACAGATGCAAACATTTTTATTCTAGTGTAGTATCCAGCACTTATTGCAATAAAATAGGCAAAAAACGGAAAGGTATCGCCGGGTTAACGGAGCCAAAGAGGGCTTTTAGGCCGTGCGCTTGAGCTACTTGGCGTTGGCGGGCTTGGGATCTTTGGCCGCCTCGGCGGGGGCGCCTTTGGTCCTGAGGTTGGCCTTGAGGAGATCCTTGAAGAAATTGGCCTGATCCGGAAAGCGCTTGATGCCTTTTTGTACCAGATCCTCGGCCATGTCGGCGTTTCCAAGCAGCGCTGAGCGACGGATCATCACCCGGTACACGACCGGATCGTGCATATCCCTGCCCAGGAGTTGGGCGCCGTCCTTGATGGTCTGGCTGAATGCGCCCAGCTCGTCGTTGACGAGAAGTTGCATCGCCAGGAAGTCCTGGCCCTGCTGCGTCGTAGCCGGAAAGCGCTGCAGGTATTCCTGCGCGTTCTTGGCCATGCCGACATCGACTAGCGCGATGATGATCTCACGCAGGATACGAGTGCGCCCGTTGGCCGTGGTCGCGGCCTTTTGGAAAAGTTCCCGGGCGCGCGCCATATGGTTTTGCTGGAGGTAGTACTTGCCACAAACGACGAGCGCCGCGCAGACGTACTTGATCATCTCCTCGTTACGGTCGTCGATCGTCGTGAAGATCTGGTAGTAGCGCTCGACGTCCTCGTAGCTCTTGGTCATGATGGCCAGCCGGAGGACCTGGGTCATGCGCTGGGGATTTGCGGGAAAATACTGCGAGACGCGCTTGATGACCGAGTAGGCGTCCGCGTATCGCTTGCGCGACATGAGATTCTCGAAGAGCCCGACCAGGCATTTATAGTGGATCTTGTTGTACTGCAGGCCCTTGAGGTAGTCCTCTTCGGCGCCGTCGAGGACTTGCTTCTCGGACTCGGTCTGTCCTTGGTAGAAGTAGCTCAGCGCCGGGGCATTATCGAGCTTGGCCGCGTCCTCGAAGATCGCCATCGCCTCGTCGAAGTGCTTGTCCTTGAGCTCCTTCTTGCCCTTCTCGATTTCCTGGTAGTACTGCGGCGGCTGCACCTTGAACATGGCCGCCTTGAGGATCAGTGACTTCAGCACCGCCGCATTGAAGGGCTTGATGATAAAGGAATCGACGTCTTCCTCCGCGGCCTTGGCCACCGCGCTCTGGGACGTGTTGCCCGTGACCAGGATGAAGAAAGTCTCGGAAACGGGGACTCCGCTGACCTGTCGCTGCCTTTGGAGCAGATCGAGCCCGCAACGCTTGCCGAGATCGAAATCCGCGACGATCATGCGCGGGTTCTGCTTCTCGATCGCGGCCTCCGCCTCGACGTAGCTGTTGACCATGATCAGTTGGCTCGCTTTGAGGCCAAGCGTCGTCATCGTGCGCCCGATCGTCGAGCGCGAGGTCACGCTGGGGTCGACGATGAGGACCTTGTGGCCTTCCATCCACTTGGCAAAGACCTGGATGGAAACTTCGGTCGGGTCAACCTTCTTGGCCATGATTCAGTAACCCTTTGCGGCCCGGAGAAAGTCGATGATTTCCTCCTGCCGGGCAGTGAAGTATTTCTGGAACAGCTCCCAGCTCTCCTCGTCGTACTGGAGGAAGCTGAGATTGACCTGATCGAACTCGCCGCCGTCCTGCGGCGTCGTGGAGTCGACTTTCGCGGTCGTGGTGAACTCGAAGATTTCCTTCTTCGGGGTCTCGGTCCGGAATCTGACCATGAGATTGTGGCCGCGCGAGCAGGATCTCGACGGGATCTGCAGCATCGCGCCTCGCTCGTGGAGCTCGATGAGCTCGATTTGGGAGCCTTTTTTGACTTCGGTGTTGGTGGTCGTGTTCTGGATATCGATCGTAAGCTTCGCCGAATCGAATACGGTCGGATCGAAGCTGAGAGGGATTTCCTCACCGAGATAGGGCTTGTTGGAGTTCGAGTTGGAGTTGGCCATGATCCCTTGTTCCCAGGACCTTGATTATAGTGGGACCACGGAAGAAAGGGACAGGAATTTCGCTTCCGTCATCTCCTCCATCGCGTAGCGAATGCCCTCGCGTCCTTGTCCGCTATCTTTTACGCCGCCATAGGGCTGGTGATCATGGCGGGTCGTCGGCACGTCGTTGACGACCAGACCGCCGATCTCAAGCTCGCGATAGAGCTTTTCGATGGTCGGCAAATGTTGCGTGTAGATTCCCGCTTGCAGTCCATAGGGACTGGAGTTGATCCGGTGGACGAGGTCATCTACGGAGTCGTATCCGCTTAAGGTCATGATCGGAGCGAATATCTCTTCTTGGATCAGGTCATTGACGGTTGTCGGGGAAAGCGTCAGGGAATTGTCGCTGTCCACCGTGACCAGCGTTGGTGTGATCAATGTCCCGCGGGCGGAGGAATCGTCTTCGGTTCCGATCGGGCAGCCAGAAAGCTGGATCGAGGACTGGTCGATTCCCTGTATGCGAGAGCGAATGCGGTTTGCCGCCTGTGCCGAAATGACGGGCCCGGAAATCACCGAAGGATCGCGAGTATCCCCATAGGGCGTTTTGTAGGTGGCCTCCCGAAGGGCCTCCGCAAATCGGTCCCGAAGCGAGGCGTGGACGGCGACGTTCTGGACGGAGATGCAGGATTGGCCCGCGTAACCATAGGCGGCTCCCGCGATCCGGCGGGCGATCCCCGAAAACAGTTCGGCCGGCGTGTCTTCGGACACGACGACCCAAGCGTTGCCGCCGAGCTCGAGCGTTGTGGGCTTCTCGGGAGCTTGTCGACGGATCATCCAGCCGACGCGGGCGGAGCCAGTAAAGGACAGAGTCTTGATTTCCGGGGCGCGGGTCAGTCCGGCCGTTGCCTCATCGTCCGCCATCACTACTTGGAGGAGTCCGGGGACGCTTTCAAAAAGCTTCGCAAAGCGGATAGCGGTCAGCGGCGTGAAGGGCGACGGCTTGATGAGGATCGGGCAGCCACAGGCCACCGCGGGGGCCACTTTGTGGGCGACGAGGTTGAGCGGGAAGTTGAAGGGCGTGATTCCGAGCACGACCCCGCGGGGAAAGCGGGAATGGATTCCAAAGCCCACGCGACCGGTCGGTGTCGTGTCCGTGCGGAGCAGCTCGCCGGCAAAGCGTTGAGTCTCGGCCGCGGCCCAACGGAGTACATTCAGAGCGCGGGCGACTTCGCCGGTCGCGTAACTGACCGGCTTGCCCGCTTCCCTGCGAATCAGCTCGATGAAATCGGCCTTCTCAGCTTCAAGCCTCGAGGCGGCCCGCTCGAGTAATTGGGCTCGCTCAAAAGAGTGCGAATGGCGCCAGGTCTTGAATGCCGTGCCCGCGCGGTCAAGAAGCTGCGCGATCTTGTCCGCGGTGGCGAACGGGACTTCGCCCAGCAATTCGCCGTTGAACGGATCGTGTACGACTACCTTGCGGGCCTCGGGCATTATTTCCTTTCGGCCGATCCCTGGTTTGCGCCTCCAGGCGCTTACAGATGGATCTGGCGCTTGTCGACCGCGAGCGCCGCTTCCTTGACTACTTCGGCCAAGGTCGGGTGCGCATGGCAGGTGCGGGCGATATCTTCTGCGCTACCGCCGTATTCCATGACGGCAACCGCTTCGGGGATCATGTCGCTCGCGCGCGGACCCACGATGTGTACGCCCAGGACCTTGTCGGTGGTGGCGTCGGCGATGATCTTGACGAGACCTTCAACCTCATCCATCGCCTTGGCCCGGCCGTTCGCCATGAAGGGGAACGTGCCGACCTTGTACGCGGTGCCTTTGGCCTGAATTTCCTCCTCGGTTGCGCCGACGGAGGCGAGCTCGGGCCAGGTGTAGATGACGTTGGGGACTTTGCCGTAATCGACGTGGCCATGTTGGCCGGCCATGATTTCCACCGCTGCAATCCCGTCCTCTTCGGCTTTGTGTGCAAGCATGGGGCCCGGGATGAGGTCACCTACGGCGAAAATGCCCGCGGCTTTGGTTCGGAAGTGCGAGTCGACTTCAATGCGACCCATCTTGTCGGTGGTGATGCCCACGGATTCAAGTCCGAGTCCGGTCGAGTACGGACGGCGACCGGTGGAGACGAGAACGGTGTCCGCTTCGAGAACGGACTTGGTGCCGTCCTTCATGTCTTCGACTTCAACCATCATCCAGTTGCCGCTCGGCTTGGCGCCGAGACACTTGGTGGAGAGGCGGAATTCCATCCCCTGTTTGACCAGCGACTTGTAGAGTTCGTTGCCAACTTGCTTGTCGGCGAACGGAGCGATGCGGTCCAGAAACTCGACGACGGTGACCTTGGCGCCCAGCCGAAGCCATACGGAGCCGAGTTCGAGGCCGATCACGCCGCCGCCGATGACGACGAGGTGCTTTGGGACTTCCGCGAGCTCGAGGGCTTCGGTCGAACTGACCACCTTTTTGCCGTCGAAGGGTAGGAATGGGAGCGCCGAAGGCTCGGAACCGGTGGCGAGCAGCACGCGGGGAGCCGAAAGAGTGCGGGTGCCGGCTTCGCCGGTGGCTTCGACCTGGGTTTCGCCACCCGACTGACCGATGAGCTTGCCCTTGGCGAGGATGTGTTCGATCTTGTGCTTCTTGAAGAGTCCGGCTACGCCGCTCGTGAGCTGGCGCACGACCGCATCCTTGCGCTTCATCATGGCCGGAAGGTCAAGCTTGACGCTATCGACCATCACGCCGTGTTTGGAGAGCTTGGATTTGGCGTAGTGAAAGTGCTCGCTTGAGTCGAGGAGCGCCTTGGACGGGATGCAGCCTACGTTGAGGCAGGTCCCGCCGAGGGTCTTGCGCATCTCGATGCAGGCAGTCTTGAAGCCGAGCTGCGCAGCGCGGATGGCCGCGACATATCCGGCGGGGCCGCCGCCGATGATAATGAGGTCGAACTTTTCCATGGGTCACTTCCTTCTTAAACGAAGTCGAGGCCGAGCTTTTCGGGGTTCTCGAGGTGGTCCTTGAGAGTCACGAGGAACGTCACGGCGCCCTTGCCGTCGATGAGACGGTGGTCGTAGGAGAGAGCGAGGTACATCATCGGGCGGATCTCGACCTTGCCGTTGATCGCCATCGGGCGCTCCTGGATCTTGTGCATGCCCAGGATGCCGCTCTGGGGCATGTTGAGGATCGGTGTCGAGAGCAGCGAGCCGTAGGTGCCGCCATTGGAGATGGTGAAGGTACCGCCAGACATGTCGGCGATCGAGAGCTTGCCGTCGCGCGCTTTGACGGCGAGCGCGGCCAGGGATTTCTCGAAGTCGGCGAAAGTGAGCTTGTCGACGCCGCGGACGACCGGCACGACGAGACCGCGATCGGAGCCGACCGCGATGCCGATATCATAGTAATCCTGATAGAGAATGTCGCGGCCGTCGATACGCGCGTTCACTTCGGGGATCGCCTTGAGGGCAGC
>CAYXVB010000102.1:0-13153 GCA_964467785.1 uncultured Bacteriovoracaceae bacterium | reverse complement strand
CGGGCCCGGCTCTCTCGCGCGAGAGCTGGCGACGTCCACGGACCTGAAATCACCTTTTCTTTTCGGTCGCAATGACACGGCCATTTTTGCACCCTTGCCTGAAAGCAGAAATAGCCCGCTCAAAACTCAAGGTGTGGACTGCCTACTTAAGGCCGCATATGCATCATTGATCTCCGCCGCACGACGAACCGCTTCCTCAGAGTAGTCGCCGGTACGATCCGGGTGGAGCGCCATGATCTTCTTTCGATAGGCTTTCTTGATTTCCCCTTCGCTTGCGCCAGGAGACAGTCCGAGCACGCTGAACGCATGCGCTTCTTGAGAAGACATGCCCGCTCGTCCGGATCCAGAAGAACCCCTGAAGCCGGAACCGCCGCCAAAAAAGGCGTCTTGAAAGATTCCTGAAAAGTATCGATCTATCGCTTCCTGTTGATACTTCGCGCGATTGGCAAGAGGGACCCGAGGCACTTCGATTACTGGTCCCAGTAGCTCCTTGATCCTCTCCGAAAGCCAGGTGACGCGTTCCATTCCCGCCAGTTGGGTGGGGGGTTCAAGTTCCGTGAGCTGGGGGAAGTGCATATAGATCCACATCCGAAGCTGAACGCCTTCCGCCAACATGCTGGATCCGGACGATTCCCGATCATGAGTGATTTGCCCTTTCAGCCAGTAGAGATACTGCTCGTCGTCAGTATCCATGGCCTTGAAGGTTTCCTTGAAACGCCAGTCATCCAAAAAGTAGGTCAGATCATCCGGAGTCATTCTCAGGGGACCGGCAAAATGCGCAGTTTCTCCGTTTCGGTAACGGGTCAGCCAGTCGGGGCGATCCGTGGCCGGCTGGTCCTGATTTCGAGCTCCGGCTGGGCGCCCTAACGCAGATCGGACTCGATCGATCATCCGACCCAGAATGGGCTTTTTCGCTGTCGCAGAATCAGGTGATTCAAGAGCCGCCGGTGCGGGAACCGCCTCTCGGGCCGGTGAAAGCTTAGAGATGGTATCTGTCCCAAGTCCTGTGAGCCTTGACTCGATCGCCGCCAAGCGCTGAATGACGTCGGGTTCGCTTCGTGCGAGGTACTCTCGCATAGCCTTCAGGGACGGCACGACTTCGTATTGCAGCAACGCCAACTGGGCAATGGCCGCTCGGCGATCCCTGGCCAGACTCCCCGGGTCCTGAGCGATATCGATCGCTTTCAGCATCAGGCCGCGAATGCGGGGCCATTCTGGCTTAAGCGTGGATTGATAGATTTGATACGCTTCGTTGACCCACTTTCCATACTCGCGGTCTACAGCAACTGGGATTTGTCCCGCAGCCAAATGCTCAGCAAGCTCCAGACTGAAGCCGCCGTACGAGTGGCGCATCGCGGTCGTTGTGGCGCGAACGAAGCGAATCTCCGAGTCCTTGCGATCCAGAGCGAACATCTGATTCAGCTTCTCCGGGGTCGGCCACGCTTTTTGTCCCTGGATATTGAGAACCTGAACCGCTGGATCCGCCTTCCACGCTTCTCGTCCTTCCTGTAGCCAATAGCTGCCATTTTCAATGATCCTATGCTCGGCCGGCGGACCTTTGAGCACCGTCTCTTGAAGGAGTTTTCGAGCGCTAGGCAGTCTCCCGTCTAAGAGATAAACCAGGGGCTTACCATCCGCTCCTTTTTCGGACGCTTGGATCACTACGTTTCCATGAGTGGACCAGCTGTTGACGTGGCGCACTGGCCCAAAACGCGACGGGACCCAAGCTTGGGGCCCAACTAAGATTCGGCTGTGTTCGAAGTCGCTCGCCATTCGCAGCTCGGGTCCGAGCTCGCTCCGAAATCGATCGAGTTCTGTACTTTGGCCGGAGGCAATCTTGGCAAATCCGCTCGAGCAATTTTCTAGGCTTGAGCCAGGAAGATTCGCGGCGGAGGCCTGCGATAAAGTCACTACAACGCAAGCGCTCAGTGTCTCAAGGATGAAGGGGATGAACTGTTGCCGCCGTCTCGACAGTCTCATCCCTTAATATTACCAGTCGTATCAGTCAGTCACCAATCGCGTTTCCTATCGGCATAATGAAGGCGTCGATCTCTCTTTCCGAAAACGCCATAAAAATGTCGGTAAAGACTGCTGACCTTTGCTCGGTCAAAATCGGCTATTTCTGGCTTTAAATGCGCCTCAAACGGCAAACAGACAGGGTTTGCGAGCGAAACTCAACTCATAAAATTCAGTTGGTGTTGCGCACGTAACTCCCGATAGAGCTGGCTTAAGCGCTCCAGGGCGGGCAAGAGGTCCTGACCCCCGACATGGGCGACTTCTGGAGGCAAAGCGGACTTTGTGTAGCGTTCCAAGGTTTCGAGGTGGATTCCGATGCCCTCGCGTGACTCCGGGGCCCAAAACAAGGCGTTCCGGATCTGGCCGAGAAGGCCCCAAATCTCCCAGCCCATCTGGGCGCGTGCGATGGAAGCGGCGGGATCTTTGAGGCGGGGTGGAGCCTCAGGCTTGAAGCAGAATCGGTAAGGAAGGAAAATCCATCGGTAGGGATCAGTCGCGATATCCGGAAAGTGGACACCGGCCGCTCTGAGTTTGAAGTATTCCACCAGAGAGCGTACCGCCGCCGCTTGCTCATCCTGGGTGCCCCATTCGGAAAGTCTCACGGCGAGCTGGGTCAGTCGAACCAGATCGGGTGCCCCTTCAAGCTCATGGCCGATTGCAGAGAGATGCGAGCGCCATTTGGGCGTCCGAACTTCCGGATGCATGAGCAGGTGTCGAACGTCGCTTTCGATTCCGCGGAGAATGAATACCGAGCGCTCGGCCGAGTCGGCGCTCCTCCTGGCGCCGGGTAGCAGTTCGAGTGTTCGGGGATCGCGGGCGAGTTCCAGCGGATTCGCGAACGGCGCGAACGCGCGTGCCTCGCCAGCCGCATAGAGATTGATCTCACCCAGCCAGGGCATCCAGCGAGCGAGCCGAGAACGGATTTGAAGCGTCTTTTCGACAGTGGCGATATCGGGAGCGGAATCGAACCAGCAAGTCAGATCGAGATCGCTGACAAAAGGTACGAAAGCGGCTGAATCGAGAAAGCTGTGTCGGGCCCAGATTCTCGGCGAGCGGGTGCGGAGTCGCATTTGAACCATTGAGCGGATAGTGGCCAGAGCTAGCGAGTAGGGCAATCTCCCGAGTGAGCGGGGCATGCTGGCTGACGCCATGCGCCGCAACTCAAACGTCACAATTCTATTCATATGCGCTCTGATTCTGGCATTATCCCACTTGCTATGCAAAGACCCGTGAGCAGCAAAAGGCTCGTTTCGATCGAACATGAACAGCCACACCATGCGGATATCGTCGTGGTGAACTGGTGTCTCGGCAATCTCTGCAACTTCCGTTGCAGTTACTGCCCGGAAATCCTACATGACGGAAGCATTCCCTGGGTCGACTACGAAACGGTCATTCAGTTCTGCCAGAGGGCCATCGATCATTATCAGGTCAAGGAAGGCAGCCGGCTCTATGTGGAGTTCACCGGCGGCGAGGTCAGCCATTATAAGCACTTTATCGATGTCCTGAAGTTCCTGCACGAGCGGAAGGTCATGAACGGGATGATCTCCAACGGCAGCAAGGCCATGAGCTGGTGGGAGCAAGCCAAGCCGTATCTCGATCATGTTTGCCTCAGTTACCATTCGGAGTTCTGCAAGCCGGATCATTTCAAGAAGGTTCTGGAGTTCCTGAACGACACGGTCACCGTGCACGTCAACGTCATGATGAATCCCCGGCTCTTTGATCAGTGCGCCGAGATGGCGGAATGGGTGGCGGCTAATACCAAGAACGTGACCATCGCCATCCAGCCGTTGCTCGAGAACTTCGGCGACAAGATGTTTCCGTACACCGACGCGCAGAAGCTGTACATGCAGACCAAGGATTTCGAGATCCGCTTCGATAGGGAGCTCAAGACCTACCGCGGGCGCATGGTCAAGGTTTTCGACGACGGCTCCCGCGAGGTGATCACCGGTCCGCAGCTCGTCGCGAATCACGAGAACAGCTGGGCCGGTTGGAAGTGCTGGGCCGGAGTCCGCGAGCTGGCGATCAACTTTGACGGCAGCATCTACCGAGCCTGGTGCAATGAAGGAGGAATCATCGGCAACGTCCGGGACAAGGTCATCCGGTTTCCGAGCAAACCCGTCGTGTGCAAGCGTTCCTATTGCCACTGCATCCTCGACGTGATGAATCATCGCACCGCGCCCGCCGCAGATTCATGACCTCCTCCAGCCCGGCCGACAGGGCCGCCACCGCGATTTGCCGCTACCGTTGGACCTATCCGCTGGTCAATTTCGATACCGGCGAGGTCAAGACCTGCTGTCATACCCTCGGCCATACGGTCGAGCAGCAGGAACTCGATGCCAAGGGCACGGATGTTTTCCTGAACGGCGACGATCAAATCGAGCGGCGCAAGGAGATGCTCGAAGGCGTCCGTCATGAATCCTGCGTCTATTGCTGGAAGATGGAGGACAACGGAGTCCGAAGCCCTCGTCACGGTCCGGAGAGCTTCACGGAGTATTTCAATCGTTTCGGGCAACCGGGGGGCTTTGCGGAGCTGATCGATCGCTTTCGGGGCGATCCCTCGATCCTGCGCTCGTCTAAGCCGCTGCTCCTCGAAATCATCCTCGGCAATACCTGCGACTTGAAGTGCATGTACTGCAATTTCGTGTTCAGCAGCTCGTGGGAACAGGAGCTGCGCCGAAACGCGGAGATCGCTCCTTGGCGGACGTTGCCTACGGCGCCCCGGGGATTCGAGGAGAAATTCTGGCTCTGGTTCCGCGAGACCTGC
The DNA here is from genome assembly GCA_964467785.1 of uncultured Bacteriovoracaceae bacterium. GTDB lineage: Bacteria > Bdellovibrionota > UBA1018 > UBA1018 > UBA1018 > CAYXVB01. Next base: position 8,373 of record CAYXVB010000102.1, on the reverse strand, counting down.
CCGAGTCTTGAGTACATTTCTTTCATCGGCGGCGAGCCCACGCTGATTCCGAAGTTCTATGAGATGCTTGACCGTCTCTTCGCGATCTACGAAGAGAACGCAAAGGACAAGCGTCCGACGATCGGGATCATTTCGAACTTCAACGCCAATGAGCGGCATTTCGAGCGATTCATCCTGCTTCTGCCCCGGCTTGTGACGCGCTTCAAGGTGCTGCTGCTCGCATCCGTGGACACCACGGGACCCCAGGCCGAGTACATCCGTAACGGACTCAAATGGGAGCGTTTCGAGCGCAACGTGCGGAGAGTTCTTGAGCTTCGGTTGCCGAACCTCGATTTCACCATCAACCCGACGATCAACGCGTTCAGCGTGACGACGATGATCCGCCTGCTCAAGCTGGCCAAATCGATGCAGGATGAATATGACTTCCCCGTCGCGCTTGGACGCAACATGGTCGTGACGCCGGGGTATTTCAGCCCGTTGGTGCTCACTCCGGACTTCGCCTCCCACATCGACGAGTGCGCCGAGTACGTTCGATCCAACATCGACCCGAGGTATCCGATCGGCTACCATGGAGATTGGAACATGTATGTCGACTTCCTTACGGGGATCGCCGCCGCCATTCGAAACGCGAAACCCGACTTGGCGGAGCGTCGTCGTTGTTTTGTGGCCACCCGAAAGAGCGATGAGCGGCGCAAGACGGATTTCCTTTCCGTGTTCCCGGAGTATCGCGAGTTCATGAAGGGTTGCTCGGAAGACTTGGTGAAAGAAGGGAACCCTTGAGTCCCCATCCTGATGACGAGCTCCACGGCAACCAGGTCGTGCGCCATTACGCGGCCGACGGAACTTTCACGGACCTGAGCGTCGATCAGACCATAGCGAGCCGGCGCAACATGTGGAAGGATTGGCTCTGCTCCGCGGGGCTCGAGCATATCTACATCGATTATGACGGCGACGTCTGGGTCGGAAACTGCCGGGTGGGCAGCAAGTTAGGAAGCGTTTTCACGGATTTCCGGCTCCCCGGGGACTGGATCCGCTGTCCGCGGGATTATTGTGGATGCGGAGCCGACGTGATGATCCCCAAGGCACGCGATGCCGACGGGCGCGCGTTGCTTGCGAACCTCAATCGCACGACGCGGGGACCTGCGATCATGCGGCGTGAGTCCGTCGGTGCGGCCGTGGCGGTCGAGCAGGCTTTCCGGGCGCCGCGCCAGGTGTTCTGGGATCTGACTCGCCGGTGCAACTACAGCTGCAGTTACTGCTGGCCTGAGGTCCACAGCCGGACCGAGCCGCACAAACCGTATGAGCTTCTGCTCCGGGCCACCGACAAGCTCATCACGGAATTCGGCAAGGGTGAGCGGATCCATTTCCTATTTGGCGGCGGAGAGCCGACTTTGCATCCGAACTTCCTCGAGTGGTGCAGGCATATTGCCGCGCGCGGCTGTTGGTCCTTTGTGACCTCAAACGGGAGCCGTAAGGCGGATTATCTCGTCGAGCTCAATCGCTATGCCGGACTAAATCTCAGTGTCCATTTCGAATCGGTGAAGGAGGAGCGGTTCCTCGAGAATGTCGCCGCGATCGTTGCCGAAAAGGAGCGAAATCCGGCGACCGGAGGTCTCGAGATCAAGATCATGACGCCGCCCGGGACCACGGCGCGGGCCGCCGCCTTCCGGGATCGTCTACTGGGAATCGCGAATTTTACGCGCCATGCTTCATGGTCGATGGTGCCGATTCGGTCCATCGCCAAGTTCGACGAATTGGTGGATTATTCAGCCGAGGAGACGCTGATCTTCCAGCGGCAGCCGGGTTCGCGGGAAGGGGGCTGACCTCATGAGCAGAATGACTACGAACTCCACCATGACCGCGAATGTCGGCCCTGAAAAGACCATCTGCAAATGGCGTTGGTCCTATCCTGTCATTCATGTAAACCGCGGCGAGGTTCGGACTTGCGACAAACCGGTGAACATTCGGATCACAGAGGAAGATTTTGAGAAATACGGTACTGACGCCTTTATCAACAATCCGTATCTAACCGAGCGTCGACGGGAAAAGCTGGTCGGCCTCCGGCATCCTGACTGTTTTACCTGCATCATGTTGGAAGATCGCGGCATTCAGAGCACGCGGACGGGCAAGGAGCGCTTTGTCACCTATATGAATGAAGTCGCCGGGATCCCTGGCACTTTCGAGGACTTCATTCGTGATCCGTCTAACATCGATCCCCGACTGCTTCGCGCCGACCATCCGGATATCCTGGAAATTTCGCTGAGTAATCTGTGCAATCTCAAGTGCGCCTACTGTTCGCCGCATTTCAGTACCTCCTGGGAAAGTGAGCTCGTCAAGCACAGGGAGATGCGCGCCGATGAAGTCGAGAGTCGATCGTCAGGCGCAGCTCCTTCGTTTGAAAAGTATTTCTGGCTTTGGTTCGACAAGATCAAGGACAGCTTGGATCGCATCATCTTCATCGGCGGGGAGCCCACCATCAACGACAAGTTCCTACCGTACCTGTCGAAAATGGAATCGATGTTGAAGGACTCAAAGTCCCGCGCTAGCGGCAAGATGATCACCATCAACATCATCAGCAACTTCAACACGCCTCGAAAGCGATTCGACGCCTTCTTGGAGCTTTTGCCTTCGCTGGCGGAGCGCTTTATCGTCCATATCGAAGCGTCCGGTGAAGCCTTCGGAGAGCGGGCGGAATACATCCGCGAGGGTCTGGATTGGGACGTTTATGCGTCCAACATCCGCAAGCTCCTCGCTCTTCGTCATCCAAACATTCGATTCGGATTTCAGATGGCGATCAACGCGCTATGCGTGACCAGCCTCAAGCAGCTACTGACTTTCGCCGCGGATCTCCAGGATGAGTTCCAACGTCCGGTGGATTACAAAGAAAACATCGTGGTATCGCCTGAGTACCTTGCGCCCTGGGTTCTCACCCCGAACTTCGCGCAGCATATCGAGGAGTGCTATCGTTTCGTGGAGGAGCGACTCGCCGATCCCGCCCGAAACAAGCACCTATTTCTGCACAACGAGTCTTCGGCGACGAGGTGGCGGAGATATCTCCCTTTCCTTAAGAGCATTCACCATGGCATCACGACCGCCCAGCTCAATCTGGATCTGCGCCTTCAATTGATCGACTTCCTCCGGAAGAACGACCATAGGCGCGGACGGAGCTTTTTGGCGACCTTTCCTGAATATGAGGGCTTTGTTCGCAGCAGCGTCCTTGCCCGTTTGTGAAGGGGAGGCGTCGATCAGAGGCCCGGAGTGTTGTTGTTCAGGAGCTTGTTATGATTGATACTCCACTGGTCGAAGCCACTTGCCGATCCTGAGATATTGCCGGCGGCTCCGGCGGAGAAGGCGGCAATACCGACGCCGACGCCAGGAAAGTTCGCGTTGCCAGGCAAGCCGAGCGCGGAGTTTTCAGAGGCGTTCGCGGGGAGTTGAGTGTCCACTCCAGTCGTACAGGCTCCGGCAAAAGTGGTGGTATTGCAGGCTACGGTGCCGGTGATTCCGCAGGTTGAAGCGGTTGAAGCGGCGTTCGTAAAGCCAACGATGTAATATGTGCGGGGGCCATAGGATTTTACACCGATCTTGCCTATGCAGGCGGTATAGGACCCCGTCTCGGTGCTGTAGGCTCTTTCGGCGACGTACACGGTAGAAAGCTGGATTTTTGCCTCGGCCTGTCGGGTTCGAGCAGTATATTTCTGATAATTGGGGATCGCAATCGCTGCGCCAATTCCAGCGATAGAAACAGCCACTGCCATTTCAACCAGAGTAAAGCCACCCTGTTTAGATCTGTGCTTGCTCATAGATAGGAGTGTATCTAATTCAGAAGTAGTTGACTATTTTAATATAAACCTAAAATAATCATATACTTGCAAAGAAGATTTCCTTAACTGTTCCTGGCAGGGCCCGAAGTCACCGCGGGTCCGCTCGATTTCCGCACAGACGCCCTGTAAGGCCGGGAGGCAATACGGGACCCGGTCTAAAGCTTGTTGGTAGCTGGCAATGGCGTCTTGATGTTGTAAGGCGTTTGACTTGGCGATTCCCAGGGCGAGATCAAAATAGGCATATTCCGAAAAGATGTCCCGATACGGGTCATATTCCTGGAGGGGAGTACCTAGACTTTCAAGCCCCGATCGGAATTCCATTTCTGGCCGGGAGCGTTCATCGAAATATTCGCCGATTCCAGATTCGACTCGTCTACCGAGAGGAAGGTGGGTCAACTTGAATTGATCTGAGTCAAAGAATCTTCCGCTGAGATAAAACGAATGTGCGTGGAGATTGGGTCGGATGAGATCCTCTTCCAGAATCAGTCGATCCCGCTCGCGCACTCGGATCTCGTCGAAAGTGAAACTTGGAAGAATCATCCGAGCTTTTGATACGTACCAAGGATGATGAAGCAACGGAAGGCTCAGGACCAGTGCCCCTGGGTTGCGTCCGTGAACTTGCTGCGCATAGCGGAGCGTAAAGTACATCGTGTCATTGTTGGCGAGGATGATTGCAGGTTCGGACGCCGAGGCGAGTCGGAGAAAGTTGAACGCATAGTCCTCCGCGATGGTGTTACGCGACAGGTTGTTGGCACGGTGCAATTGCATGAAGTTGAATCCCGCCGTCAAGAATCCCAGAAGGCAGGCGGCCAAGGTCAAGCGCCTGCGATTCCAGATCGCGCCGAGGCTGGGAAGTAACGCTGGAGTCCGGAGTGCAATGGCGGCGATCAAGACCTGCGGCAGGAGGTTAAAGCGCTCGACTACCGCTTTTGCCGGTTCGGTGGGGATGATTTTGATCTGGGAGAACATCACGAAACAATAAATGCCAAGACAGCCGCCCATGGCGAGAGTTTGCGCATCGCGACGGCGCACGGCCAGGCCAAGACCGAGCATCGCGAATGCGAAAAGGGGGAGCATCTCCTGCAGGAGCTGACGGGTGAACTCACCGAGGTATTGCCAGAACTGGGCGGAGCCGAGGGCGGTCATCAGATTGCGCGAACCCCAACGGAGCTCGATGAGAAACCTATTGCCAGCGTTCAGCTCGCCTGGAGGGCGTTGGATCGAGGTAGGAGGCTCTGCCATCGCCTCCTGGATGAAAAGCGAGCTTTCGCGCTTCTCGACTTCGGCCCTGTAATTGCGGCTGTAGTCCTCGCGTAGAAAATGTCCCACGACATCCCGTGGCGTTTGAAGGGACCCCCAAGAATAGGGGTCCTTGGGATTCAGCTGCAGCAGACTGCCGTAAAGAGTAACGATCACGGTCGCCCCGGCAAGGCCGCAAGCCAGAGATTCCTTCCATGATCGGCGTTGCCAGAGCAGATGGAGCATGAGGGGGCAGATGAAAACGAAAGTCAGGTGGTTGCTCATGCCCAGGCCGGCGAGCACGGACGCCAGGAGATTGCGCTTGAATGAAGGAACGCCCTTGCGAAGGTAAAGCGCGAGAAACGCGGCCGCCAGTAGGCAGCCGAGACTGAATACGTCGGGGAGCAGGCTGTAGCGCCAGTAGAGGCCCGAGGTCGCCAGGCAGAGGATGACGGCGACTCCCAGAAGGCGGTTTTTGCTGAGGGCCAGCAGGCAGGCGAGCGCGCCGACCGAAAGCATCGACGTGAGAAGGGCCGCCCGGTAAAAGACGCTGCCCCACGGAAAGACCCGCAGAAAGGCATGATAGATCCAGACGTAAAGGGGGTATCCGGGGGGATGAGGAATCTTGAGCAAGAGCGCGTCAGCAACCAGCTCGCCGGTGTCCCCGGTCTGGACCGTGTGGGGCAGACCCGTGAAATAGAGAACGAAGACAGCGGCCAGGACGGCCGTGAAAGTCAGGACAGACTTCTTCATGATACTGAAAACTTTGAACCAAACACGAGGGTGAGACAAGCGGCGAATAGTGATCCGCTTTTTAGGTGGAATTCCTCGAAGCCACAGGATATCGAGTTTTTATCATGGAATCAGTGACCTGGGAATCAGTGACCTGGGGCCCTCTTTACGCCAGTCCGTTTCTCGGCTTGACGCTGATTGGAATCGGACTTCAGATTCTGGGCTTCGTTTGCCTTCTTTTCTACATTTTCAAGAAGGCGCCCCGAATCGCCTCCGGGCCCACCTTGCCCGGCGTCACTATTCTCAAACCTTGTGCCCGCGCGATGGACGGCGAACTCGAGAACTTCCGCACGTTTTTCGAGCAGAAGTACGAAGGTCCGCTGCAAATCCTGTTTGTTGTCTCGAGCATGACGGATCCGATCGTTCCGCTCGTGCGCGACATGCTCAAGCGCTATCCCAACGTCGACGCGGAGCTGATCCTCTCGACGACCCGCAAGGCATGTTGGCCCAAAACGGACGCGCTTTATGACGGGCAGCAGGTCGCCAAGCACGACATCGTGATCTGGTCGGATTCGGATGCGGTGGTCCGCGAGGACTATGTGCATCAGGTCGTCGAGGCGCTCAGCGAAAAGGGCGTATCGGTCGTGACGATCCCGCAACTGGACGCTTTCGTCGACAACTTTCCGACCGCGCTCAAAGCGCTTGGAAACAACGCGGACGTCTTTTCTTACATGATGATCTATAACGCGTTCACCCGCGCGAAGGATATCGCGTACGGTCATTCGATCGCGTTTCGCCGCTCGGAGTTCGCAGAGTTCGAGGAAGAGGCGTGGCATTGCCTCAACACGCATCTGGCCGATGATCTGGAGTTGCCTAAGGTGTTCACCCGCCATGGGCGCAAGGTCGTCCATCGCAATATCTACTGTCCCGTCCGGTTTAGCGGAAAGTCGTTGAGCCAGGTGTTCCGCCAGCAGGAAAAGTTCACGCTCTGCCAACGCTCAGTTACCGGCCGGTGGACTTATCTCCTGGGGGTACTGGTTTTTCCGCAGCTTTGGGCTGCTTTTTACGTGCTCACGACTGGATACAGCGATGCCTCGGTATCCCTTTTCTTCCTGGTGTGGGCGCTTCGGGCGTTCATTTCGTTGGTCGGCGAGGCTGCCATCTTGGGTTCCGTGCGCATGACCTTGCGCTGGTTCTGGGTGATCCCGCTCTGGGACATTCTGCATCTCTATTTCAATCTCTACGCTTTCTTTCAGGACAAGATCGTCTTTGGCGGCAAGGTCTATGAGTTCAAGACCGTCGACACCCTGCAGGCCAGGTCGGAATAAGGCGCTCAGGTCTGTTTGTGCCTGAAAACCAAACTCCAAAGCGGATAGCTGAAAAAAGTGAAGACAATGAAAGTGCCCAGGGGACGCGAGGCGGCGAAATTGATCGGCGTCCACGTCACTAGCGCGTAATAGATCGCGGCATTGAGGGTCAGGGCAACCACTTCGGCGGCGATGAATCCGGTGAGTTGCTTTCCGAGATGGCCATGGGAAGCCTGAAAGACGAAATGGCGGTTCCCGAAAAACTGAACCGCAGTCCCCGCGATGAGTGATGGAATGTTGGCGGCCTGGGGTGAGAAATCAGCGCCCCGAACCAATGTGATCAGCACGATGAAGTCCACCAACGATGCGAGGCCCCCTACGGCGGCCGTGCGGCTGATTCGCATTGAACCGAATCGGAAAATGGCGGAACGGATCTTTTCCATCGAAAGGCTTCCTCCCCGGTAGTGCCGGTCAGGATCAAATCCCACATTGTGAGCTTTCCTGCAATCCTATGGAAGAGACTCGAAGCGTTCAGCTAAAGCCGGCACCTAAAGGACCTTAGGGCGAAACGACAACCGAGGGGAAGGCGCCATCGCTGTACTCGGGCGTCGCGGCGATGAAGCGGCGCTGGGCGTCCGTCAGTCGCGCTTGCTGATCGGCGTAGGCCGTGTCCCGTTTGAGCACAAGCACCTTCGTTGAGTCTTCGAGCGCGTTCTTGAAGCGAGCGAATGCGCGTTTGCCACGCACGACTTTGGAATAGGGCTGGCTTGCGGCGAGGCGGCCATCGCGCAGCGGGGTCGACTCCGGTGTGCCGGTCTGGTTGATATAGTACCAGGACTCGGTCAATCGTTTGCGGATCGGGGAGGTAGAACAAAGGTGGATACCACCGACGGAGGGCGCCGCCGAGCCTACCGGGCGGATCATCGCGCATTCGAGAACCTGAGCGTCGAAGGACAGCTCGATTTGGTCGGTCGCGAGAGTCCTGCCGAAAATAAGCGAGGCACTGCTTGAATGGCCGCTGTTGACGCTGGTTGTGTGCGTGGTGAACCAGGTTTTGCCGATGTTGATGCCGGCGTCAATGCCGCCGCCGACCGGACTTTCGAAGGAGCCGATCCGCAAGTTGATCCGGCCTCCGGCGCTGGCGGTGGTGGTGAGGCTGCTGCCCTCGCTGTCGGACTTGGTCGCGCTGACGTCCTGGCTAAAGGCTGCGTTGACCATGATGGTACCGGAATCCACGGAGCGGATCTCCTGGTTCCCGATAAGGGAGATAA
>CAYXVB010000101.1:7528-13271 GCA_964467785.1 uncultured Bacteriovoracaceae bacterium | reverse complement strand
AGCTCGGGCTCGAAGACGATTCGAATCCTCAAGGGGACCGGCAATGGGCTTTTCACGGTTGGCACTAGTCTCGGCACCGCCAATAACCCCTCGGGCCTCGCCGTCGCCGACCTCAATGCTGATGGCTTCCTGGATATCGTCGTGACGCATGCGGGATCCTCGTCCGTCGGGGTCTTTCTTGGAAAAGGGGATGGAACCTTCCAGGCGCGCGTGGACTACAACGTGGGCACTAGCCCGATGTCGGTCGTGATCGCCGATTTTAATCGGGATGGGGTTCCGGATCTCGCGGTGGTCTCCTCATCGGATAACGCGGTGAACGTCTTGCTCGGGATCGGCAATGGGACTTTCCAAGCCCGAGTCAATTATCCGACCGGTGCGCAGCCGCAGCGGATCGCGGTCGCCGAATTCAATGGCGACGGTCTCCTCGATCTCGCGGTGACCAACGCAAGCGATGGCAGTGTGAGCGTGCTCTTGGGCAATGGTAACGGGACGTTCCAAACCAGAGTGGATTATCCCACTGGGTTAGGTCCGACTCTGCTCTTGACCGGTGATTTCAATGGCGACGGGATCGAAGACCTGCTGGTCTCGAATTCGATCGACGGCTCCGTGAGCTACATCCGTGGAAACGGAGATGGTTCGTTCAGAACGCCTTCCTCGTATTCGACGGGTACGACCGCTTCAGGTATGGCGATCGGTGATTTCGATGGCGATGGCAAGCTCGATATCGCCGTCACCTACGGAAGCGCTGGCGGTTTCGGCATCCTCAAGGGCAATGGCGCGGGAGGGTTCCCGTCGATCGCTAGTTATCAGAGCAATCAGAATAGCGTCTTGATCGCCAAAGACGTCTCGAACGACGGGCGCGTGGACCTGGTGATTCTCGACATCAGCCAGGATGCCGTCCAGATCTGGTTGGGGAGGTGATGATGAAACTCTCCCCGCGCGCCTCGATCCAAGCTCTCCTCGCTTTGCCCGCCGCCCTCCTGGCGGCGTGTTCGGCGCCCAACATCGAGAATCACCAGATTTTGGTGATTCCCCAGGCCGTTATTGTCAGCGCGCTGACGGAAGTCGCTTACGACCTGTCGACTACCCGGCTCAAGATCACGGGCACTTTGGTGGGGACGACCTCGACCGAGCTCACTCATATCGAATTTCACCGCAGCTTGACTTGCGCGGACGCCCCGATCGGGGCCGGTATTGCCTCCCAGCTTTCGAGCAGCGGGATCGAAGTGCAAGTGCCGAGCGTCGGAAAGAGCGATCTGTACGCCAGGACGAACACGGAATCTGGCTGTCAGTTCGTGATCCAATATGATCCGTTGCATGCGCCACCGCCGCCGCCGTCTTTCGGCGCGACCACGCCTGCCTCGCCTTCCCGAGTTTCCCGGACTCCCTTGATCACCGGCACTCCCTCGGCATTGACCGCGCTCCTCAAATTCTATGACGATTCCTCATGCTCGAGCCAGGTGGGCGCCGGTTCTCCGTACGACTTCAAGACCACGGGCGTCCAGCTGACGCTCCAGAGCGATCAAACCTCCTCGATCTACGTAAAAGCGTTCGAGCCCTTCGGCAACGCGTCCGCCTGCGCGCTCCTCGGTCAATATACCCACACGACCGTCGCTCCAGCTGCGCCCGTCTACACTTCCGTGTCTCCAGCCTCTCCAAGCAAGAGCAGCCTCACTCCGACACTGAAGGGCACCTTGTCCGCGGATTCGGTCACCGTCAACCTGTACTCGGACTCCGCTTGCGCGAATTTATTGAGTGCGGGCCAAAAAACGGATTTCGAGAGCGCGGGTGTACAGCTGACCGTTACCGAAAATTCCACGACGACCATTTATGCAAGGGGCTTGGATGCCGAAGGCATCGCGTCCGCGTGTACCTACTTGACCACCTACGTACATGACCAGGTTCCGCCCGCCGGCCCTGGCTTTAGTTCGACCAATCCGGTTTCGCCCTTGGCGGTTCTAATTTATCCCAAAGTGGTTGGCACTGCGGCGGCCGACGTCGCGAATCTCGTCTTTTACAGCGATTCAGGCTGCACGAGCCAGATCGGAACCGGAACCCGGACGGAGTTTGTGGGCGCGGGAGTCACGGTCACGATCGGTCGGGATACGACGACCACGATCTATTCAAAAGCGCTGGATGTCGCCGGGAACGCCTCGGGCTGCACCTATCTGACGGACTTCGTCAATGACTCGCTACCGCCTGATCCGCCAGTGTTTGGCTTGACGATTCCCGCCTCGCCGAACAACTCGTCCACGACACCGATGGTTCTGGGCAACGTGACCGCCGATACCGCCACCCTGAGCTTCTTCAGCGATGGCGATTGCACGGTCCCCATCGGAGCCGGGGACGCCTCGTATTTCGAAAGCTCGGGGCTCCAGGTCACTGTTCCCCCGAATCAAGACACCCCGATCTACGCGATTTCCTACGACGGGGTCGGTAATGGATCGGGATGCACTTTGCTCACCTACTATAAGCATTCCAATCAGCCGGCGTTGCCTCCGGTTTATACCGCGAGTGCGCCCGCGAATCCCAGCAATACCTCGACCACCCCGCGGATCATCGGCTCGGTAGACGGTTCCATCGCCTCCATCAAGCTTTACGCGGATAGCGCTTGCAGTAGCGGAGCTCTCCTCGCGTCCGGAACCCGGGTTAACTTCCTGACTTCGGGAATCCTGATCTCAGTGCCCGCGAACACCTCCACCGCCGTTTACGCGAAAAGCACCAATGACTTTGGAAATGACTCTTCCTGCGTGCACATGGTGGATTATGTCCACACGACGATCAAACCGACCCCACCGGTTTTCGGATCGATCACGCCGACCTCTCCTTCAAATGCCGCCGCGCCACCTCTTTTGCAGGGCCTAGTCAGCCCGCTTTACGCGGCGGGTAGTCCGCTCCCCGCGGCGAGTATCAAGTTCTTCGATTCGAGCGACTGCGTCAACACGCTGGGCAACGGAACCGTTTCCGCCTTTGTCGGCGCCGGAGCGGCCTCTCCGATCTATGAGAACGCGACCACCGACCTTTATGCCCAAACGCTGGACGCTGCCGGTAATCGTAGCGCTTGCACGTATTTGACGAGCTACACGCAAAGCGCGGTTCCGCCGGGAGTGCCAGTGTTCGGTTCGGCGACTCCCACGACACCATCGTACGTCCAATCGACCACGATCAAAGGCACGGTGGCGGCCAGCTCCAGCGTGCTCGCGCCGACCCTGGTCAGCTTGTACAAGGAACCGACTTGCAGCATCGCTTTGGCCAGCGCTTCGGTCGGGATCTACCAATCCGTCGGCATCCCGATCACCGCGGATAATAACGCGACCACAACGGTGTACGGACAAACTTCCGATGTAGTAGGAAACCTATCCGACTGTAATCTGCTCGTAAATTTCGTGCATTCTGACGCCGGCCCCACCGGATTGACGGCAACGGTCAGCGCGAGCGGCAAGGTGAACTTGATCTGGAATCCGGACCCCAAATCGACTCGCTATATCGTCAAGCGGTCCCCTCGTAGCGGCGGCCCGTATTCCGTGCTTTCGGAAAACGTAATGGGTAGCGCATACCAGGATCTAGACATTAGCAACGGCTCGACGTTCTACTACGTCGTCGCCGCTGCGAACGCGACCGGAGCCAGCTTGAATTCCGCGGAGATCAGCGCAGCCGTGGCGGTCACTCCGCCGTCGGCGCCTACTTCGTTCGTGGCCTCGCCCGGTGCCGCCGCGGTCACGCTTTCCTGGTCGGGTTCCTCGCAGTCGATGACCTACTCGTTATACCGTAGCTTGCAGAGCGGCGGCCCTTATACCCGGATCGCCTCAGGGATTTTGGGCTCGAGCTATGTCGATTCTGCGCGCACCAATGGCGTGGCGTACTACTATGTCGTGACCGCCTCGAATCCTGCCGGCGAGAGTCCGCATTCCGTCGAGGTTAGCGCGGTCCCCAAGCCGCTTCCGAGCGCGCCGTTGAAGCTTTTCGCGCAATTGGACGTTTTAGGGGATATCCATTTTTCGTGGAGCGCACCGAGCTATTACAGCCAATTCACGGTGCTTTGCGGAGCTACCTCCGGGTCGCTAGGCACAGTCGCCGGCAGCACGACCGCTCAATCTCTGGATTGGACCCCGACCGAGCTGGTCAGCGGGGGCTTTAATCGGCGATACTGCGTCGTCGTTGCGAACTGGGGCGCTTCGAACTCCGCCGAGTCCAATGAAGTGGGGCTCGCTGTGATGGGTAGGCCAGGAATCAGCCTGACCCCCGGCGATGGGACGGTCATTGTTTCACTCGCGTCCGCCGACACCTATTCAACCGATTTCAAGGTCTATCGGGCGACCAACGAAGCCGGCCCATTTTCCCTCATCGCCAGTTCGACCAGCGGATCCACGGTTTACGTCGACTCCGGTTTGACCAACCAGACTACCTATTTCTACAAGGCGGAAGCGGTCTACCCGGGGGGCCTCGTAGGCACACCGTCATTCACGAGCGCGGCGACTCCGAGCGCGAATGCTACCAGCCCGAGCAATCTCGCGATAGCCCAGAACAAGCTGAAGCAGCCGGTGCTGAGCTGGTCCGCGCCCGCCGATTATAATTTATTTAATATCTGGAGAGCCGGTAGCTTGGGAGGGCCTTATGTCCAGCAGGGTACCTCCGGCACCAATAGCTACACCGAAACCCTTTCAGTGCCTGGAATCTACTATTACAAGGTCACTTCGAGCTGGGGTGGGTTGGATTCCGCGGCCACTAATATCGTTTCGTTCCGGCATGGGATTGTGACCGGCTTGGCGGCGATACCATCCAGCGCATCCATCGCATTGGCCTGGAACAATTTTGCCGGCGCGAGCAGCTACCAGGTGAGCAGGGCCACGCAGTCGGGCGGACCTTATACTGTCCTGGACGCCGCGGTCGGCGCGAACTCCTTTACGGATTCCACGGCGTCGGCGAATGTTGGCTATTATTATGTCGTCTCCGCGAACTTTGCCGACGGTTCGACCGGGCAGTACTCCAACGAGGCCGTGTCGATGACTACAGCCTCGGGCGTGCCAGGCGGGCTTTCGGTAACGAATACCGGGACTGGCTCAGTCACGTTGACATGGGGACCGGTTTCCGGGGCCACGCGATACTACGTTTATTCTTCCTCGGTGTCCGGTGGGCCCTATAGCCCGGCGGGCAGCGTGAACGCCCCAGCCTCGACCTTGACGGTGAATTCGCTCAATTCGTCCACCAGCTATTATTTCGTGGTTACCGCTGAAGTCGGAGGCGTGGAGAGCGCCTATTCAAGCCAGGTGGGCGCGCGGACCGTATCCACGCCGGGCCCGCCCACTTTGACGCTTAATTCGACCAATGTTCAGTTGGATTGGGGGCCGCTCGCTTCCGCGGCCAGCTACACGATTCAACGTAGTACTGACTTCAGCGCGGTGACGACGCTCGTAACGGTTCCAACGCCCACGACGACCTATCAGGATTTGGGCGTCGTGAACGGGTCCGCTTATTATTATCGGTACCGAGTGAATTATGCCGGAGGAGTCTCGACCCCGTATTCCGCCTGGACTTCGGCGATCACTCCGGGAGTCACTCCCCCGGCCCCCGCACGCCCCTCCCTGGTTAGTCCGATCACGTCCACGAGCATGACTCTGAGTTGGCCGGGGAGCGCTTCGGCGACCTCCTATAACGTCAAAGTGGGGACTGCTAGTGGCGGACCGTATGTAACGACCCAGGTGTATGCGCCCACTTACTCCATGACCGCCCTCACGGCCGGAAC
>CAYXVB010000101.1:0-7518 GCA_964467785.1 uncultured Bacteriovoracaceae bacterium | reverse complement strand
ACTACATCGTGGTCTCCGCCCTGAACGGCACGCTCGAATCGGCCGATTCGCCCGAGCTTGCGGCCGCCCCGATGACGGCACCGACCGCGCCTGTGGCGGTCGTTTCCGGGGCCAATGTCGATCTGACTTGGACAGCGGTGACCTGCAACGGGATCGCCGCCACCGGCTACCGCATCGAGCGCTCCCAGGACGAAGTGAATTTCAGTACGATCGCCGCATCCGTCGCGGGGACCTCCTACACCGATGCGACCGCGGCCAGTAATACGAGTTACTCCTATCGCCATCTTGCGCTCTGCGGGACGGCGCGCAGCGCAGTCTATTCTTCGATCAGCAATAAAGTGACCTTGGGCATCGCGCCTCTCGCCCCAGTGAATCTCCTCGCGCAAGCCTCAGGGGGCGGAACGGTCAATCTCTTATGGGTGACCGTCCCGAATGCGGTGAGCTACACGGTCTACCGCGGAACGATTTCCTCGGGCCCGTATTCTAAGATCGGGACGGTGACGGCACCGACGACTACCTATTCAGAGACTCCGGCGCTGGGCACGTATTATTATGTCGTACGCGCCGTGAACGCTTCCGGTATCGAGTCCGCGGATTCCAATGAAGCGGCTATTTCCCTTGGCTTGAGCGCTCCCGCGGGCTTGGTGGCTACGGCAGTCAGCAATTCGATCCAAGTCAGCTGGAGCTCCGTGGGCGGAGCGTCCACTTATACCTTGCGCAGGAGCGTGGCTCCGGCCGGTCCTTTTGGCTCTTTGGCCGTGATCACCGCTCCCACGACGAGTTACGTAGATACGGGAGTGCAGAATGGAGTGACCTACTATTACGTCGTGACTTCCGTGAGCGCTGGTGGGCTGTCGTCTCCTGACTCCGCCGTTGCAAGCGCGACGGCGGTCACCGGAGCCAAGATCCAGGTGCCGGTCGAATTGACCGATTCCGGTCTGGCTTCATCCACCGGATCGATGCTTTTCGAGCGGACCCGGACCTCTTTGGATTCCCAGGCCTATGACGGAACGGTCAGCTATGCCTTCGAGGCGATCGTGACCAATGCCGGGGGAGCCTCGGGCGCGGTCAACCTGGTGGATTCGTCTGGAGCTATCGTCGCGACGTTGAGCGTTCCGGCCGGGACCGCCTCTCCGACTCGAATGAGCTCGGCGTTTGTCCCGAATGTCGGGCGGGATACCTATCGCGTCGGGTTGTCCGCGACGGCTGCGACGGGCGATCTCACGGTTCTCAGCGCGAGGGTGCTGATCACTCAAGTCGCCGCCAGCCGGACTCGGATTTATATTCCGCTATTGGCCTCAGCGAGCCCACCCTCGTCCGCGGATGCCGGCGCGCCGGTCTCCACGACCAATGCCAGCAACTATTATGAGCTGCCGGAGGCCTCGATCTACGTTCGTAAGACAGCTTGGCTCTCGGCCCTCGAGGACTACAACGCCTGGGAGCTCGAGACGGTCGTGGCGTCAAGTGGAGGCGCGGTCGGGATGGTCGGCCTTTACAACGTCAATAGGAACATGATGATTCCCGAGACCGAGGCAATATTCGGAGGCGCCTCGCTCGCGTTCTCAAGCTCGCCGTTTGACGATGGATTGAGCGGCTTCGGAGCCTCCAACGAAGATGACGAGCTTGAAGTCGCGATCAAGTGCGTTTCGGGTTGCGCAAGCGGCAACGTGTTTTTGCATAAGGCGGGTCTCTGGGTTTCGCTTCGAAATCTCGATAAGGCTGAAATCTACTTCCGCAACGGCTTGGGGCACCCGGGAGGTTCCGGGTCTTTCCCGATCGACAATGCCCGGGCCTTGATCGACCTCTCGAAGTTCAGCAATCCCGCGGTCTATTTCCAAGGCGTGGCGAATCTGATCGGAGGCTCGAGCTTTAGCGTCGATCTGGCAAGCGTCGGTGCCGCCGACGTAGGTACGGGCGGGTTGGCGCTGATCGGTGGTTCTAGCCTGAATTATAGCTCGGCGAGCAAGACCTGGGCTCGCAGCGCGGGCGCCTTGACGATCAGCTCGGGCGACCGATTCCTGCCGTATGTCAACGCTGGGGCGAGCGCCGCGCAGGTGATCGACAATACGGTCGTAATTCGGATCCAGCGCTGAAGTTGGGGATGATCGACCCGAGTCTCAGGCGAATCAGAAGAAAAAGAGGGCGCCGCACTGTAATGCGAGGAGGGAGAGCTGGCCGGGGTACATCATCGTGAAAGAGTGGTGGATTTCCGGGCGCAGGACCAATCCGGGAAGCAACTGGTACTCCGCCCCGATGCGATAGCCGAAGTAGACCGCGGAGGCCGAAATCTCGGCGACCTGGTCATTGGTTCGACTGATTGTTCCCTGCGCGACTCCGGCTCCTAGCCCCACGAATGGGATAAAGCGATGGATGATGAGTTGGCTCTGCTCGGGGGACTTCTGAGCCACGCTTGGCATCGGGCCCTTAAAGAACCAGCGACCGGTGAGGCCAGTGAAGGTGACGCCGGAGGAGAATGGGCCGATTCGAAAGCCGCGTTCGTGGTCGAGCGCGATGGAGACCTGGTCGTTGACCATGTAGTCCAAGGACAAGCCGAGAGTGCCGGGGCCTTCGCTTCTCTGTACTGACGTCGAAGTTCCGGATACGGTCGCAGTGGTGTCAATGCCAGCGGCCCCGAGGCCGAGGGCTACGCCCAGGCGAAAGTTGCTTGCGTGAGCGGGCGCGGCGGCGATCAAAGCCAGCGATAGCGGCAGCGCGATTCGGGTTAGGGGACTGCCGTCCTTAAGCCGCCTTGGACATCTCATAAGATTGTGCTTTCTGAGTGTCGTCAGACTCGCGGTTGGCGAAGGCCTCCTCGAGGAGGATCTCTTTGCCGTCGACCATCGTTTGGACCCGATTCAGGAGACTAGCGAGGTGTCGGTTCTTGTCAGTGTCGTTCATCGAGTCGGAGCGTTCGAATTCCTCGATGACCATTTCCGCGGTCATCGGAGGACAGAGCGAAATGAAGCGATCCTTCATCTCCGGAAGCGTGCGAAGATAGGCGAGGAGCTCGTCCGGCATCGTGCGTCCGAGCAGGATCGAGAGCTTCTCATCCGACCATTGATGCAGGAAGGCCAGCGAGGCGGTGGACCGCTTGAACGATTCGATCAACTCGCCGCTCTGATTTCCCACGATCCGGATCTGATCCATTTGCGACAGAGAAGCTACGAGTTTCGTGAAGGAAGACTTGTACGAAATCAAATCCTTCTTGCCGCCGGGGTTGATTCGGTTCTTGAAGACATTGTCGAGGGAGCGAACTTCGCTCACCGGGAGATCGTCGAAGCGGAGCGCGGTTTCGACGAGCTCCTTCTTCTGCTCCGGAGTCAGCGTGGCCATATAGCGCTCCCGCAGTTCGTCTGGCATATTGAAAGCGACCAGTGTCTTCATCCGCGGATTCTCCTCGAGGAGGAGAGTGCTCAGAGTGTCGATTTTCACGGACCCTAGGTAGCTGAACGGTTGGTTCAGGGCTTCGAGTCCCAGATTGAGCACCGATAGCATGTCCCAATAGGATTTCTGGAGCGCGTCCCGCTTTTCGTTGGAAGCGAGCGCCGCCATTCGTGAAAAGACTTTGGTCAGGTCCCCAATGGCATCCACTGGGATGGGGAGCTTGCCCAGATCTTTGCCGAGGGCTTCCGCGAAGCAAGCGACTTTGAGCCTGCCTTCCTCGCCAGCGCCGCACCAGCTGCGAAGTACGCCTTCGAGGTCCTTTTCGATCCGCGGCAGGAGCAGGGCGATGCTCTTGGTGAGCTTTCGGATCTCCTTCGCGTTGCGGACATTCTCCGCCTGCATGATCTCGTGTTTTCGCGCCTCTTCCTCGACAGCGTTGTCCTGCGCTGAGTGGGCTTCCACGGGCGGCGCCGCCGGAGCGGGACTGGGCGCGCTTGCGAGCTCGCCGGCCACGTCGGACTTAGATTTCTTCGCGCCGGTGCTCCAGATCATGGCGCCGAGCAAAAGAGCGAGACCGAGGACCATCTGTCCGGCAAGGGACTGGAATTGGCTGAGCCAATCCCAGAAGTTTTTCGGAGCCAGTTTCTTCTCCGAAGTCTGGATCACCGAGACGGAGCTTTTGCCGGCGGCACCGAATTCATCCTTGAGCTGCCCGGCCAGCCATTTTTCGACATCGCCTTTGACCGTGGCGCTCACGTCGTCCTTGATCCCTACCGAGAGATTCACGGTCTTGATTCGGTAGTTCTCCAGGAAGCCTCGGACCGCCCCAGCCGCGTCAGCCCCGGCGTAGTTTTTGAGGAGCGCCTCAGGATCGAGCGTGCCCAGCAGCAAGTCGGCGGGCTTGGTATCCAGTTCCTCTTGCGTGCTCTTGAACTCTTGGGGAGGGGCCTCGATCAAGTCGAGCTGCGCGCCGAGGGTGAAGGTGGTGCGATCCAATACGGTTGACAGCTTCTGGCTGTAGCGCCGCACCATCAGATCTTCCAAAAATGCCTTTGCGCTGAGCGCCTCGGGCCGGAGCGCGACCTGTCCCGTTGCGGAGGTCGCGGCAGCTGGTTTTTTCGGCGCGCCAAATGCCGCGGGCAAAGTGGCGCTCAGCGAGACGCAAAGGAGCGCGATGGAAAGCAGGTGGGATCTCACGGCCGGCCTCCCCGCGGGCGCGCGCCTGGCCCTTGCATCGCGCGGACTTTGGCCGCCATCTTCACGGCGTCTTCCATCTGCGGATCGGCCTTGAGCGCTTCCTCGTACCCCTTGAGCGCCTCAGCGTAGTTTTTTTGCACGAAGTAGATGCTGCCGCGCATGGACAGCGCCCTTGCGAAATCCGGCGACTCGCTCAGTACCTTGTCGAGCTCGATCTGCGCCCGCTCAAATTGGCCGGTGTTCGCCATTTTCTGCGCAAGAAAGATGTGATTGAGGATGTTTTTGGCCAGGCGCTCCTCTTTGGGGCCGTTGCCCGTCTTCAATTTGGCATCGAGCGCGGTCACGAGAGTGCCGAAGCGGGTCGACGGGATCTGAAACCGCTCGGGCGTGAAACCCTGTTTTTCGATCTGTATCGTGAAAAACTCGCCCGCGAAGACGTCATTGCCCGCGACTTTGCGCAGTTCGGCGGTGGGTAGTTCCAGCGGCGTCTTGCCCAGGGTCTTTTTTTCCCCGGATTTCGGGTCGATGTAGAACACGTCCGATTGCAGGGGATCGCTCTTGACGGAAAAGACCGAGGCGCACCCCGCGCCAGTGAGGAGGAGCGGGATCACGACGAAGAGACAAGCCAGCGTTTGAGTCCAGGGGGAGGCCCCCAAGTGGTTCACACCCATGCCTCAGTCTGATCGAAAGAACCGGGCAAAAACTTAATCAAAAAGCCCAATAAAACTCAATACTTGTTAAAATAAGTCCAGTATTAAGTCGGGCGTCTCTCTTTTCCGGTAGCGATGAATCGGCTATATCGAAACTTGGATGTCCACTGATTATTCCGCATTAAAGCGCGAAATCCTGTTCACGCTTCGGGGCGAACGCTCGCAGGTCAGCGTGAGTCGTTCTCTTGGATACTCCTATAATCGCGTCCACAAGTGGGAATCGGAAACCACGCGCATGAAGTGGCGGGATTTCTACGACTTTTGCGCCGCTTTGAACGTATCCGTGGAGAAGGCGTTCTGTGACGTCTTCGTGGTCGTCAATATGGACATCTCAAATGCCGCCGAGGTGTTCAAGATTTTGCTCCGCTTTCATTCGACCCTGTCCATAGAAGAGCTCGCCAAGAAGCTTCATTGCCATAGCTCGGTGCTTCGGCGCTGGATAGCCGGGACGGTCCAGCCGGACGTGGAGATTATTTTCAAGTTAATGGATCTGCGCTCCCAGTTCCTGGCCCAGTTCGTATCGAAGATCGTACCGATCGAACGGATCGACACGTTGGCGGATCGATTTCGAACTGATACGCGCGAGATCCTGGATGATTCCTCCGTGCCTCAGTTTTTGCTCGTACAGCTTTGCCTGGGCCTCAAGGAATATCAGGAGCTGCCGACCCACAGCGATGAGTTGATTGCTCGGATCGCTCATATGCCGTTGGAGGATGTTCGTGCGGCGATCCATTGGCTGCTCCATCATCGCAAGATCCAGTGGTCGGGTGGCAAATTATCGCCCGATCTCAATTTCTTGAATTGTCATGGCGATCGGGCCACGATCTCGCGTTTGCAGCGTTTTTGGACGCGCCACTCTTTGAAGCGCTTAAGCGCCACCGAGGGAGGGGCTGCAAATCCGAAAAAGCGCCCCAATCTTCAATGCGCCACGGTGTTCACCGTTTCAAAGGAGGGCATGAAGCGGATCGCCGAAAAGTTCCACACTTGTTTTGAGGAGGCGATTCAGCTCGTGAATACCGAGGCCGCTCCGCCCGAGGAGATTCGCGTCCTCATCCTGGATATGTTCAGCCCCGACGACTTGCCCGATCGGATCTGTGCGCTCCCGCATACGGGAGCCACGGAATTCGAGGATCTCCAAAGCAGCGCACCGCTGCGCTAATTCAGTGATTCGATTGCTGCATCCCTCCCGGCCCCCTGATCCTGGTGAGGGAGGTTCGAATGCTGAGATCACGAAAAGGGCCGAAATCCGCGCTGCGCGCTCCGGAATCTCTGTCCCCGGAAATGCTTTTGGACATCGATCAAGTCTGTATCCTTTGCGGCACCCGTACCCGGGAGTCTCCGTGCGCCGAGGCCGTGCGGGTCGGATGCAACGTTCGAGAGTTCGCGGGCGAGCACTATACGGTATGGCGCTGTGCCCGATGCCAGTCCCTGCATTGTCTCGAAGAGATCCGATACGAGACCTATTACGCCAACTATCCGATCCGCCGTCAAAAATATGACTTCTTTGCGCGGAGAATTTTTCAGAAGCGCCTGGAATTCCTGGTCGACGCCGGGCTCGCCCCCGGTGCTTCGCTCCTGGATTATGGCTGCGGCAGCGGCTACTTCGTCGAGTTCGCGCGCTCCTTGGGTTATCAGGCGGCGGGATTCGAACCCTACTCCTCGGAGCGATACTCGGATCCTTCGGTCCTGGCTCGACAATACGATTTTGTAGTCTCGCAAGATGTGCTCGAGCACGATCCCGATCCGTATGCCTTCTTGGTGAGACTGAAAGATATGGTCCGCCCGGGGGGCGTCTTGGCAATCGGCACTCCCAACGCGGAGGCCATTTCGCTCAGAGATCCGCTCGCGCCTTTGGACTCGCTCCATGTGCCGTATCACCGGCATCTCTTCAGTCAGCGATCACTTGAGTGGGCCATGGTTCAGGATGGGTGGAGCCTTCTGGCGAGTCGGCGCGATTCGTATTTCGACACGCGCTTTCCCTTCGTCAACTCAGCATTCCTCGTCCGACTGTTCCAAAGCGGAGGAGGCTTCATGGATGCGGGCTTTGACCCGATTCGACCGCTGCACTACCTGCGCAATCCGTCCCTGATCTTTTGGGGATTGTTCGGATCTTGGTTTCCTCGATCGCAGGACATCCTGGTGATCGTGCGTAAGGATCCATCTTTGAAGCGAAGTGTTCAAAAAAGATAAGCCATGGAGCTATCCGAGATCGATCGGCTCGATCACG
>CAYXVB010000100.1:0-13327 GCA_964467785.1 uncultured Bacteriovoracaceae bacterium | reverse complement strand
GATTACGAGGAGGTTGGATTCCGCTCCCCGCTTGTGGACAATGATATCCGGGAAAACAGTCTTAGCAATCAGAGCCCCAGATGTCGTCGTCTCGTCTCGTCTGGCAGGCAGACCCGCTTAACGAAATCCCTATCTCGATTGTATTCCCCCAAGTATTTCTCCCTTTAATGCGGTTCCATCACATCCTCATGCATGGGAAGACCGATATCGGCTTCCAGTCGACATTTAGTACCTCCCGCGACGTCTTCTCTAGCTGCACAAGGCACGCGCGAGATTTCCAACCGCACCCCCATACAGACATTCCAATCTGCGCCAAAGTAGCCAAGACCATCAATCGAACCAGTAACGAGTACATAAGAAATCCTCCGATTAAGAACGGTTAAAGAGTGAAGCCAGAACCGGATATGCGGTTCTGATCTGCTCCGCAGACATCAACTTGAGAATCTCGATGCATTCGAACCGAAGGTTTTCAGGCAGCTGGACCTTTCCGGAGGCGAATACTTCGTAGCTCTCGCGCGTGGACTTGTAGACGGGGAGGAGGCGCTCCAGGTGGTGATCGCTGATATCGATCCGACCTTGCTCCAGGTGCGCGAGCGCGCTGTCGCCGAGCCCCGCCATGACGGCGGCCTTGCGAATGCTGAGTCCGGACTGTTCCCTGAGAAACCGAAGCACGCGTGCGCTCCGGGTAATGCGCTTTTGTTGGCTGCGTTTGGACATTTTCGCTCCTGTCTAAAATGTGGAGCGGTCCATGCGTAGACGCGAGGCCGGGAAGTCCTTGAAAACTCACTTGGGTAACCATCTATGCGCGTAGATCGGTCTACGCGTTTAGAACGTCGGAGCAGGGGCTCGAAAACGTGTGCTCGGAGTGTGACAAATGTGTGCCTGGCTACCTTAACGCCGGCTAATTTCGGCTAAGGTACGCCCGATGGATCTAGATCCTGGAGTCCTCTAGGGTTTGTTATTGATTGTTTGGGGTTACGGTGGCCCCCCAGAGCGGGGGGCCGACCAGCTGAGTTAAATGGTGGAGACGCTGGGAGTCGAACCCAGGTCCGAAAGCAATCCATCGCCAGAATCTACATGCGTAGTCAGTGGTTTAGATTAGCCGCTCGACGTCCGCTGACAGACTTCGTGTGGCCTCCGCAGACTTTGATTTCGCTCTCCCTCCGCCTGCGAGAAGGGGAGAACTAGCCCACTGAATAACGTTTTATCCCGCTCCATGGGCGAGACCGGGTAAAACGTGGAACCTAGATAGAATTAACTATTAGGCAGCCATTGCGTATTCGTTGCCAAATACAGAGTGCCGTTTTTTTACGAGGCCACGGCGCCTCGGCACGCATCTGGGACTTCAATACTCCCGTCGAAGCCGGATCGTCCCCGATAGTCTTAAAGGTAGCATAGACGCGGCGCAGTAGGCGAGCCCGAAAACACGGTAAAATCAGCCGTAAAATCAAGCGGCAGAATTCAAGGCCGCGCGGTACTCCGAGGGGATCCGGTCCCGAAGCGAGACGTTGCGGGCGTTGGCGGGAACTTCGACCAGCTGGATTTGCTCGTAGCCCGTTTTGGGATCGCGGTAACGGACCTGGACGCCGTGGTGCTTGACGCCGGAGGCGTTTGGGAATTCGCCGACCTCCCAGTGGAGCAGAGGGCCGGGGATCAGCAGCTCCTTGGCCCCGCGGAGCGAGGGCTCGGGGCTGGGCTGGGTGGCATGGGCGGCGGCCTGCAGATCATAGGTGATGTAAAAGGTGAAGTTCATGGCCGATGGTGATGCTAGCAAGATGCGGGGACAGGCTCCTCGGGGCAAGAGCGGGTCAGCAGTCAACCGTCCACCGAAGTCAACCGATCGTCAATGGTTTGAGGAATGAGGAATGTTTTGTGAATTGCCGCGAGAGCGAGTGGCCGCTCACGGGCGAGGAGGCGGAAGCGGAAGTTCATCTCCGGATTTTAAGACTTCAGCTTCGGCGCGGTTTAGAGCACGCAGGTCTGAGGAGCCGTTTTGGAGCTTCGAATAGCGCTCCATCAAGGTGGCGAACTGATCGGGAGTCACTCTCCGGCTAAGCACGTACTCTTGCGCTTTGTTCAGAGCGTCTTCTTGCCCCAGGTAAAAGCCAAGCTTTTCCTGGTAATCTCGGAGCTCATCAAATTGCGTCCAGGTGAGCTTTTGCTCCGCCCACTCGCGTGCGAGACGATCCGCATGCTCGGGTGACGAGGTCCCGGAGGGGGAGACGCTCTTGATCCAGTGCTGGATCCTGGGCTGCGTGGGCCCAAGGCTCCCGCTGCGTTCTAGATCCTCGAGCTCTTTTTCTTTTTGCGCCGAGTAGACTTGGGGCCCCACGATCGCGCCGCCGATCCCTGCTCCCGCACCGAGCCCGATACCCGCGACTTTTAGCAGTTTTTTGTTTTCTTGCTGGAATGAGCGAAGCTCAGTTTGATCCAACGATACGCCCTTGCCTTGAAGGGCGCGAATCGCTTGAACGAGGTGTCCCGCGCGGGGGCGATAGTGTCCGCTGTAATCCGTCAGCAAGGTGAGTTTGCCGTGATTGGCGCGGAAGGTGCCGGCCGCCGCAACGGGCATGCCGCCCAAGAGACTAAAATGGTGGACCTTGCCCAACTTGTCCTCTTGAGTGAAGTAGAAGGCTCCCTGCTCGTCCATGACCCAGATTCCGGATCCATGGAGGGGTTTGCCCTGCTGGTCGATGAGCTTTCCGGACTGAAAGCGGAGCTGGCTCCGGGCGCGCTTTGCGGCGGAAAAGTATTCGACTCCGCGCAGCTCCTCTCCACGATACTCCACATCCATGCCCACGGTCTTGTAGAGGGCGGGACAATTGTCCTGCTTGTCGTCCGGATGAGGTGCCGCGAGCCCGAAAACCGGCAGCAGCAAAAGACTGACGAGAAAAAACCAAGGGGGCGTTGCGCGGGTGGGTTTGAGGGGCGGAGCGAGACCCATCTGAGTATCATAGTGGGTCCACGGGGTGGAGTCACCGCTTGAATTGCCGTCACTAGGGCGTCACAAAGGCGGCACAAGGGCGGCAATCGATCTCGGAATGGCAAGGTCAGGGAGTGGCGAAGTGAGGTCCTAGTCCGACGCGGGCTCAGTGATTCGAGCTTGGAGCTTTTGTTTGAGCTCAGGTTTGACCACCTTGCCCATCGCATTTCGGGGGAGCTCGGCAAGAAATTGAATTTCCTTGGGAACCTTGTACGCAGCCAGATGCTCTTTGGCGAACGCGCGCAGCTCCTCGGCTGTGGGCGCGGGGGCGCTGGCTTTGAGCACCACGCAGGCGGTCACGCGGTCTCCCCAGACCGGGTCGGGCAGGCCGATGACCGCGACTTCGGAAATGGCCGGGTGGAGGCGAAAAACTTCTTCGATCTCGAGCGCGGAGAGTTTATAGCCGCCGCTTTTGAGGATATCGACGCTCGTACGGCCTAAGATGCGGAAGGAGCCTTGCGCGTTTTTTTCGACCGTGTCGCCGGTGCGGAAAAAACGGAAACCATCGCGCAGCACAAATGCATCGCGGGTGGCTTCGGGCCGCTCAAAGTATTCGGAGAACACCGAGGGGCCGGCCACCCAAAGCTCGCCGATCTCGGCTTCGACAAACTCGCCGGGCGAAGTCTCGCTCATGATCCGCGTCTCGACCGTGGGGAGCGGCAGACCCACGAAGCCCTCGAGGCGCTCGCCGTGGAGGGGATTAGAAAGCGCCACGCCGACTTCAGTCATCCCGAAGCGCTCGAGCGGGATCTGGCCCGTGAGCTCGCGCCAGCGTGCGGCGAGGGTGACTGGCAGGGCGGCGCTCCCGCTGGTGGCTAGGCGGAGGTTTTGGGCGTTTTGTCGCCAGCGCGCGCGGGTGGGGGCGTCGGCTTGGTCATAGGCTTGGAATAGCTTGGCGTAGATCGTCGGTACGGCCATGAAAACCGTGGCGCGCTCCATCCGGTCCCAGATCTCGGCGGCGCGGAACTCGCGCACGAAGTCGATCGTCGCGCCCGCGCTGAGCGAGGACAAAAGCGCGATACAGAGCCCGTGCATGTGATGGAGCGGCAGGACGTGTAGGAGCGTGTCGGAGGAGGTGAGGCCCCAGGCTTCGCGCAGGAGGCGCTGCTGATGGCCTAGATTGCCGTGGGTGAGCACCGCGCCCTTGGGTTTGCCGGTGGTGCCGCTGGTGTAAAGCTGGAGGGCAGGGGCGGAATCCGCCGGAAGCGGCGGCAAGGAAGGCGCAAGCGGCGGGTGGGAAGCGTTTTCGCTGAGACTCTCTTTACCGGGAATATCTTCGACGACACGAAGGGCAAGCGAGGGAGCAAAACGCGAGGCGCGACCAGCCCAGCTTCGCGAGACGAGAAGCAGTGCCGCGCGCGAGTCTTGGCAAAAAAAGGCGCTCTCGGCATCCGGGTGTAGGGGCGAGAGCACGACGTTGGTGCCGCCGGCCAGAAGGACCCCGAAAAAAGCGGAGATAAAATCCTCTCCAGGCTCGATCAACAGGGCGATGCGGCGGCCTTGGAGGCCACGGAATTCCGGGGGGCCCGGGGGGAGGTCGAGGGCGCGTAAAAGCTCCCGGGCGATCTCTTGGGCTCGGATGTCGATCCGTTGATCGATGATGGGCTGGGGCGTGGGCTGGGTGGGGGCAAAGGTCGCTTGGTTTTGTCGCCACGGTTCAAGAATCGACATGGGGCCTGCTTAACATGGACCCAGTCGGTATCGCTCCCAAAAACCCCATTGCACGCTCCAGCGCGGAACGGTACGACCAAAGAGATGGAGTTTTCCCCGATGTTTTCACGAATGGGCTTTTGCAAGCGCTTAGGCTTTCGAGGCGCCTGGGTGCTCTCGGCGATGCTGGGCCTGGCCACCTGCAATTGGGCCTGCAACTGGAGTCCGTCCTGGGGCGGCAAGACCACGGATTTTACCTTGATGTCGGCCTCGGGGCCGGTATCGCTCACGGATTATCGCGGCAAGGTCGTGCTCGTTTATTTTGGGTACACGCTTTGCCCGGATGTTTGCCCGACCTCGCTATCGGCCATTTCGGCCGGGTTGAACAAGCTCACGGCCGAGGAGCAGAAAAAGGTGGCGGTCCTTTTTGTTTCCGTCGATCCTGAGCGAGACGCTTTGGATCGCTTGAAGATGTACGCGTCGGCCTTTCACCCGGGGGTGACCGGGATCTCGGGCTCCCCCGCCCAGGTGGCCGAAGTGGCCAAGAAGTTCGGGGCTTTTTATCAGAAGTCCGAGGTCAAATCCGCCGCGGGCTATCTGGTGGACCACAGCACGAGGACTTATCTGATCGGTCCGGGGGGCGCGGTGGAAACTTCGTTGATTCATGGTACAAAATCCGACGAGTTCGCCGCTGCGATCCGCAAATACCTACCCAAGCAATGAGGGCCAAGTCATGAGTGGAATAATAAAACAGATGAACCCGGCGGCATTGATTGTGGCCCTTTTGTCGGTATGGGCGAGCGTTGCGCAGGCAGCGGACGTGACGGCGATGGACGTGCGGATCTTTGCTCCGGTCCCCGGGGGCCCGCCCAACACGGCGATGTTTCTCACGCTCAATAACTCCGGCACGGATGGCTATGAGCTGATCCGGGCCGAGTCGGATGTGGCTGAGTCCGTGGAATTGCACGAGCACGTCGAGGAAGGCGGCATGATGAAGATGCGCCCCATCCCCGCGATCAAGATTCCGCCCCGGGGCCATGTGGATCTCAAGCCGGGCGGGCTGCACGTGATGTTCATCGGGCTCAAAAAGCCCCTCAAGGTGGGGAGCCGGGTCAGGGTGAGGCTCGTGCTGGATCACGGCGGTTCGGTCACGGTGATGAGTCCAGTGGTCGCGCGGACGGTCAATTAATAGCGGATCGCCGAGCCCATGACCGTGAGGCGGTACTGGGAGGCGAGGCGGAGCGCTTCGAGCTTGGGCGTGAAGTTGACGATCGCGGTGGCGCCCTTGCGATGGGCCTTGTAGCGAAGCTCGCGCTTGAGCGCCTCGAGCGCGTCTTGATAGTCTGGTGATTTCTCGGCCTCGACGGCCTGGAGCGAAAGCCCGGTCGAGGCGGAAACCAGATCCACGACTTCAAAGATCGGGTGGCCGGGAACCTCGGATTCCATAACGACGGGAATCCGCTCGGCGGGATGGGACTCGTTGGGTCGGTGCTCGGGAGTGACGTAGCTCTTTCGACCCGCGCCGTCGGTGGGCGGGAGCGAAAGGTCTTCGCGCGTTTCTTCGGTATAAAAGATCTGATCCGAAGGGCCGAGCGAGATCTCGGCGCGCGTGCCCCGCAGCGCTTGCACGAGGAGGATGCCGGCGTACTCGCTGATGCGCGGGATCAGGATGCGACCCGCCTCGAGCTGCGGTTCGAGATCGACTTCGCGTATCCCCATGTTTTCGGCGGTGAGGAGGTCGATGAGCTTTTCGCGCTCCCAGGCGCTGAGCGGACCATCGATCCGGAGGCTGAACGGATAGGCGGCCTCGACCGGAGCTTGGGCGATTTGGATGTTCTCTGAGAGCGCCTTGGCGGAGTCCAGGGGACCGGCGGGCGGAGGCGAAGTCTCGGCGGCCGCGCCCGACTCCCCAGGAGCCATGGACTCGGCGATTGCATCGGGCGGGCTCGACTCCGACGCGGGCGAGTGGGCGAGGGGATCGGCAAGCGGGTCGGCTAGCGGCTGAGGCGGCGAGGCTTCGCCAGATTCGCCCGACTCGCCAGAATCTGGGATCCCCGGCATGGCCGAAAAGCCTTCGAATTGGCCTTCGGGGATCGCGTTTTGGAAGTCTAGGCCCGGTATGCCCGAGAGCCCGGCCAACGCGGCATCGGCATCCGAGGGGTTTTTCGGTGCGTTGGGATCGTCTTGAGTCGGGTCGTCCGCCTGGGTCATCTCAACCTCATGGTACCGCGGTATCGGCGACCTTGGCTAGTGTCTCAAGGGCTAGTGCCTCAAGGTATCGCGGACCCGAACGACGTCGCCAGTGCGCGCGTCAATGAGAACCATGAGTTGATGGGGCTCGTCGCCCTGGATGGCTACGCCGGTCTGATAGACCAGGGTCAGCTTGCCGGTACTTGACGGCAGGTAGGCGAGCCTAGGATTGGAGTTGACGGCGATCTGGCTGGTGTCGGAGCCCTGGCGAAAGGGCTCGGCCGCCGCAAGCGCGATCTTTTCCGCATCCGAGAGAAGCACCTTGGGTTGAGACGAAGGGACCGGGCCATGGCGCGGGATCAGGTCGTTCATCACCCGCACGAGCGAGCGGTCTTCGAAGGCCAGCACGATGCGGGCGCCCAGGACTGGGAGCTCGTTTTCGGTCTGCTCGTAGGAGATGTAGGTTTGCTCGCCGTCGTGGGTGCTCGCGAACTGCAGGCGCGAATAAGGCACGCCGAAGGTTCTTTCCGAATAGGTCATCAAGAGATCCTGGGCGCGGGTCTGGTCCGTGTCGCCCTGGATCAGGTAACGGCCTTGCCGCAGAGCCCGCGGGAATTTTCCGCTGGAGTCCGGCGGAAAGTCGACTTGCCAGGGCTTTTGGGAGTTGCGCAAGAGCTCCTGGAGCGTGCCGGCCGAAACGAGAGGCGAGGACTTGGTTTGCGGTGAGGATTCCCTATTGCGGGAGTGCGGGCCGGGCAGGGGAGCCTGCCTTGCGCCTGCGGGCATTTCGGGCGGTTCGGACGAAAGTCCCTGCGTAGGATCCGGATCTTGGATCGAAGCGGGCTCGCGATCAAAGCCCTGGCGCGAGAAATGGATCAGGCCGCTGACCAGGGCGATGCCCAGAAGCAGGGCGAAGCCGGCAAAGAGGATAACGCGGTTTGGGCGCGGATTCAGGGCCATAGACGGGCTCCGGGGCTTTGGGTGCAGCTTGCGCGAGCGGCCGCGCTACCCACGGTGATCGACACGGGCAGGGTTTTGGTGGACCAGCCTCCGGTGCGGGAGTTGCGGCTGGAGAGTTTGAGGTTGAAGTTGTGGGCGCCGGCCGTGGTGTTGGTGGCGTCGATCACGAAGGACGCGTTGAATAGGGCTTGGCCACGTCCGTAGTAGAGCCGGTTGACGCTCATGTTGGCCAGCTCGGAGGCGTTGCCCTGTAGGCCGGCCAGGAAGTGCGGCGAGGATGCGAGGATGCGATTGTAGGCGGCTTTTTCGCCCCCGGTGACGATCTGGATCGTGTCCGTATCGGATGCCTTGGACAGCGTGGCGGTGAAGTGTCCGAGGTTCGAGGACATGTTCTTGAGGTTGAAGAGCACCAGGGCGCGCTCGCCGACGTCGAGCGCGGCGTTGCAGTTGCCGTTCGCCTGGTAGTTGAAGTCGTCCAGCAGATGATCGTCGATGACGAGCATGGGAGTGACGTCCGAGAGGACGACGCCGCTGACGTCATCTTCACGCAGCAGTCCGCGGGTGGTGAGATGGGGATCGAGTTGCGCGAGCGTGAGCCCCGCGCCCGGCGCGAGATCGCGCAGCGTGACCACGGCATCCTTGAACGAGTCACCGAGCTGGAGCGACTGGACTTGACGGAGGACGATCTTGTCGAACGCGGCGCGCTGGGAATTGGGCAGCGCTTTGCGAATGTTCCAAAGCGCACCGGACCAGATGCGGCCGTCGTAGTGGATTTCCTGGGCAAGGCTCTGCGGATAGGTGAGCGCGCGGAGCGAATCACGCAGGCCGCTTCGGGTCCCTAGCGGTGTGGCGCCCTGGGCTTGCAAGATCGCGGTGCCGAACCAGTAGCCGATGATCGAGGAATTGGAGTGGACGTTGGCCCAGTAGTCCGAAAGTCCTTCGTCCATCGCTCCGGCTTCGGGGGTTTCCTGCATGATCTCGCTGGTGGAGAGGAAGTGGTTGATCGAGTGGTTGAACTCATGGATGACCACGTCGGCATCGAGCGAGGACCAGAGCTTGGAGGTGACGTTGGCGGGTTGGGCGTAGCCGAGGCAGACTTTCTTGTTGGTTGGATCGAAATAGGCGTTGTTGCTCTGATTGCAATGCGCGTCGACGGAAATGGGGCCGTAACCGTTCATGGAGTAGCCGAGAAACCGCGCGCGATCGAGCAAGCGGCTGGCGTGATAAAAGGCGTTGACCTGGGCAAAGCGCGGATCGGTGACCGGGTATTCGAGCGAGTCCTTGCGGTTGGCGATCTGGGTGGCGTAGGTGCCGTCGGTGGTGACCTTGAGCCAAGTGCTTTGCAGGTTGTCCTGCGTGACGTCGAGCCGCGGCTCGAACGCGCGCGAGGTGAAAGGCTGGATGTTGTCATTGAAACCGAGAGTCTCCTTGGCGGAGTCCGTGAAGGGATCGCGAAGGAAGATTTGCGTCGGCGTGCCGCTCGTAGGGCTGGCCAGATAGTCTCCCTCGGAAGCTTTTTCCTTGCCGCCGCCCGTGGTCTCGACCGTCGAGGAGCTGATCGCCTGCACGGAGACCTCGCGCTTGCAGGCGGTCAGCGCGGTTACGGAAAGCACGGCTGCGGTGACGACCTTCAATACGGGAGCCGATTTACTGGAAAACCCCATATCCTCAAGGTTAATCGAATGTCTGACATTCGTGAATGTGTCGAAACGGACATAGGTGAAACTGGATAGGTTTCAACGCTCTTAACGGGTCCGCGCGGAAGGCGCCACGGAGCGCAGCATTTCGCGGACGATCCAACGTTCGCTCACGAAGTCGAGGCTCCCGCTGGCGAGCTTCCACCACCAGGCCGCCTCGGGATGAGTGCCGATCACCGAAACCTTGCCCAGCCCGAAGGGCACGAACACTCCGGCGATGGCGCCGTCGGAATAGCGCGCGGTCACGCGGCCGCCCAGCGCCTCGAGCTCGCGCTCATTGACGTGAAGCATGGGGCCGCCGGCGTACAAGATGCGGGTGACGCGTTTACTGTCGAGCGTGATGGGGATCATGTAGCTCGGCGGATCGCTCTTGAGATAGAGCTCGGTGCGGCCGGGGACGATTCCGAAGCCGGGTTTGCCGGAGGTGCCGACCTCGTCGGTGGTGATGAACATCCCGGCGCAAAAGCCCACGTAGCCGCCGCCGTCACCGATGAAGCGCCGGAGACGCGAGATGAGGTCGGTGCCCATCGCGCCCGCGGCGATGACGGATTTGCCGCCGGGTTGGATCCAGACGGCGGCCTCCGCGAAGCGGGCCTCGGCTTGCGCCCCCGCAAAACCGGGAAAAACGGAGAGCGTGCGATAGCCCGCGCCGCGCGCGGCTTGGGCCGCGGAAATTCCGCAGGCGGGCTGGCAAACGCCGGGACCGCGCCAGATCAGGGCCAGGGGTTTGCGGGGGTCTTGTTCGCTTTCGGCGCGCACGTCCGGCAGACGGGGCGAATCGCCGGTTTGCAAGGTGGCTCCGTAAGGACCGGTGGCCAAATCATCGGAAAATGATGGGCTCGGCGCCGCAGGCCGCGTCAACTCCTCGAGGGAGTCCTGAAGGTCTGAAGCGAACGCCGTGGGGAGTGGGCTTCCCATGGCCAGCGCGAAGAGCGCGAAAAGTGCTAACGACGCGAGGGATGCCGTAAAGGGTGTGATGGACGCGAAAGTAAAGCCGCGTTTTGTGTCCGAAGCGCCGATCCTTTGCCGTTTGAGTCGTTTCATGAACAGACTGATCGGAAACATCCCGCTTGCGCTGAATGCGGGAAATGAACCACCTCAGCGTAGAAGTGGAATCTCATGGCAGGACTCGGTCTTAAAGCAGCGCGAACTCCTGGCTGCAACGCGCTTGTGCGGCGCGATGCGAGAGGGAGCTCCGCATAATTCAATCAACGTGATTGAGTATGTCGCTTAAGCGTTTGTGCCGTGGCACTTCTTGTATTTTTTGCCGCTGCCGCAGGGGCAGAGGTCATTGCGACCGACCTTGTCGACGCTGCTGGCGCTCGTGCTGACCGGCATGGCCGCACCCGCGGTGGCCGCGGCACCCAAGCCGCCGCCGATCGGGCCGCGGCTCATCTGGACCGCGCGAGGGCTGCGCATCTGTTGGGAGAAGTCAAGTGCCGGAGCGCTGCGCTTCTCTTCGGGATGGGCCTCGGCGCCTTCGCCCGACGCGGACGGAGCCGCCGGGATCAGGGAGCCGTCATCGGCGATGTTGTATTGGATGCCGGCTTCCGAGCCCTTGCCGCCGCCGAGAAGCGAGGCTTTTTCCATCTCGAAGTCGAGGGCGTTCTCGAGATCTTCCAGGTCTTCCATGTCCTCGGCCGGCGCGAGCTGCACGGAGTAGATCTTGCGGACGACGTCGCCGGTGATCTGGTCCATCATCATCTGGAAGAAGCGGAAGCCCTGCTTCTTGTACTCGATGAGCGGATCCTTTTGGCCGTAGCCCTGCAGGCCGATGCCTTCGCGCAGGTGGTCCATGGCCAGGAGGTGATCCTTCCAGAGATGGTCGATCGTGGTGAGGAGGATCATGCGCTCGAGCTGGTGCATGCTCTCATCGCCCAGCATCTTGGCCTTGGCATCGTAAGCATCGGTCGCGAGCTTGATGATCAGGGTGGCCAGGCCGACGTTGTTGAAGGGCACGATCTCGTTCTCGGTCACGTTGACCGGGATCATGAGCGTGGTCCGGATGGCGTTGTTGACCTCGTGGATGTCGAGCTGGTGGCTTCCGTCTTCGCGCTTGAGCTTGCCGCCCGGGAAGAATTCGTTGCCGATGTTCTGCGCGACGTCGCTGACCATCGAGGAGATCATGTCGCGCAGGTTCTCGCGCGCCAGGACCTCGCGGCGCATGGCGTAGATCACCTTGCGCTGCTGGTTCATCACGTCGTCGTATTCGAGCAAGTGCTTGCGGATGTCGTAGTTATGGGCTTCGACCTTGCGCTGGGCGTTTTCGATCGCCTTGTTGATCCACTTGTGCTCGATCGGAAGGTCTTCTTCCATGAAGCGGCCGATGTTGACGCCACCGAAGATGCGCATCAGATCGTCGTCGAGAGAGAGGTAGAAGCGGCTTCCGCCCGGGTCGCCTTGACGGCCGGCGCGGCCGCGCAGCTGATTGTCGATGCGGCGCGATTCGTGGCGTTCGGTGCCGAGGATGAAGAGACCGCCGAGGGCCTTGACCTCTTCACGCTCCTTGGCGCAACCGTCGACCCATTTGGCCGAGATCTCCTCGAGCCTCTTGTTGTAATCCGCCTGTTCGACGGCGATAAGCTCGGGGTTTTCCGCCGCTTCAGCGGAAGGCTTGAACGGACCGATCTCCGCCTTGGCGAGCGCTTCGGCGTTGCCGCCCAAAAGGATGTCGGTTCCGCGACCAGCCATGTTGGTGGCGATCGTGATGGCGCCCTTGCGGCCGGCCTGGGCCACCACGTCGGCTTCGCGCTCGTGCTGTTTGGCGTTCAGGACGTTGTGCTTGAGGCCCTCTTTTTTGAGAAGGGCCGAGAGCATTTCGGACTTTTCGACGGAGACGGTGCCCACGAGGACCGGCTGGCCCTTGGCGTGGAGCTGCTTGATCTCCTCGGCGATGGTCTTGAGTTTGCCCGCTTCGGATTTGAAGATCACGTCGCCATGGTCCTGGCGGATCATCGCGCGATTGGTCGGGATGACGGTGACGTCCAGCTTATAGATCTGCTTGAACTCGGTCGCTTCGGTGTCGGCGGTGCCGGTCATGCCCGAGAGCTTGTTGTACATGCGGAAGTAGTTCTGGAAGGTGATCGTGGCGAGAGTTTGGTTCTCGTTCTCGATCTTGACGCCTTCCTTGGCCTCGATGGCCTGGTGGAGGCCGTCGGACCAGCGCCTTCCCGGCATGAGGCGTCCGGTGAATTCGTCGACAATCATGACCTCGCCGTCGCGCACGACGTACTCGACGTCGCGGTGGTAAAGGACATGGGCGCGGAGCGCCTGGTTGACGTGATGCAGAAGCTCGATGTTAGAGGGATCGTACAGGTTGTCGATGCCGAGGATCTGTTCCATCTTGCCCACGCCTTGTAGCGTGAGGGCGGCGGTCTTGGATTTCTCGTCCACCGTATAATCGCCCGATTCGATGCGCTCGTCTTGGTTTTTGCTGATCTCACCCTTGACGAGGTTGGCCTGCAGGATGGCGGAGTTAATCTTGTAATAGAGGTCGGTCGAGTCTTCGGTCGGACCGCTGATGATGAGCGGGGTGCGGGCTTCGTCGATGAGGATGGAGTCCACTTCGTCGACGATGCAGAAGTTGAGCTCGCGCTGGACGTAGTCCTCGAGGCGGAACTTCATGTTGTCGCGCAGGTAATCGAAGCCAAACTCGTTGTTGGTGCCGTAGGTGATGTCGCAGCCGTAGTTCTGCTGGCGCTCGTGGTCGGACAATCCATGCACGATGATGCCCGTGGTGAGGCCGAGGAAGCGGTGAACTTGTCCCATCCACGAGGAGTCGCGGCGGGCGAGGTACTCGTAGACGGTGAAGACGAGAACGCCCTTGCCGCTCAAGGCATAGAGGAAA
>CAYXVB010000099.1:0-13379 GCA_964467785.1 uncultured Bacteriovoracaceae bacterium | reverse complement strand
GATTCCGGGTTCGGCGATTTTTTCGAGCGCGGATTCGTTTGCCATGATCCGTGGCGGCAAGGTGGATCTCACCGTGCTGGGTGCGATGGAAGTGGATGAGTCGGGCTCCATTGCCAACTGGATGGTTCCGGGCAAGATGGTCAAGGGCATGGGCGGCGCGATGGATCTCGTCGCGGGCGCTAAAAACGTCGTCGTGGCCATGCAGCATGTGGCTAAGGATGGATCGAGCAAAGTGCTGCCCAAGTGCACGCTTCCGCTGACGGGCGTGGGCGTGGTCCGCAAGATCGTCTCCGAGCTCGCGGTGATCGAAGTGACTTCCGAGGGCCTGGTCCTGCGCGAGCGCGCCCCTGGCGTGACGGTCGAGGAAATCGTCAAGTCGACGGCGGCCAAGTTGAAGATGCCGGCCGGCGGGCCGGATGCCGTCTCGGAAATGAAATTTTAGTTCGGATCCTTCAAAGTCGAATCGCAGGGACGAGAGAGCTGCGAGAGCACTTGGGGCGGCAATTCTATTTCGGCCCCGGGGAAGATGACCTTCATTTTCTCCGTGATTCGCTGGAAGTCGATTTTTTCGTTCGCCGAAGCGTTTTGGCAATAGGCACGTCTCGTGGCGTTCGCGGCTGGCCAGAGTTTTAGGAACTCAGCGGTGTCCCGGCGAAGGAGCGCACCCAAGGCCTCGCCCAAGGGGCGGGTGACCGAGTGCTGCACTTGGGGAAGGGGGAACTCCGCGACCTGGGCCATCGTGGATTTTTGACTCGATGGCAGGGTTGCCGCCGCTCCGGCGTATGCCATCATTAGATAAATCTTCGATCGATCCGAAGGAGTTTCCAGAAGTTTCAGGGCCACCGCCATGAGGGGAGTAGTCGGGCGATCAGCAGTTTCGGAAGGCGCGTTTAATGTAGCTTGCCATGCCGATTGAATCGCGATGAATGGCTGCCTCATTTCGATCAGAATTCTGGCAATTCGGCGTTGATAAGCGGTGTCCGTGGTTTTCTGGGGCGTCAGAGGCGGATCTCCGAGGATCCCGCAAGCGTCCTTGGATGCGGCGGTTTTGGAAAAACAGCATGCCTCGGCGAGGTAGGGCACATCGACGGCGTCCGAGTGTGTGTAGCCGAGCAAGTGAAGCAGCTCGTGGAAGAGCGTGGATTTGAATTCGGCGAAGTCAGCCTTGGATTTGATATTCAACATTAGGCCCGGAAAGTCCGCGTCCCCGGGCAAAAAGGCCATGCCGTCGGAGCGCTCAGGCAGCACAATGGGCGTATGGGCGGATTTTTCCGGGATCCAGGGCCCTCGGCCGGAGAATCCGGGTGCGACACATTGAATTCGCACAGGGGCCGAATGCGCGGGGTCGAGGTAGCCGAGCAAGCGGGCGATATCCGAGCCGCGAGCGGGACCGAGGTCTTTGAAGCACCTCAGCCCTTGTTGCAGGCTTTCGGTGAGCGCGCGGGACAGCGCGACGTTGCCCCCCATGGGCAGTGAATCGCAGTTTTCTCCGATGACGTTGTTACCTAAGGAGAGTCGGGCTCCGCTTATGTCCGAAGACGTCGCGCCAAAGGCAAGCCAGCGGAGGTCACGCATGAGCGCTTCGGCCTGATCCGCGGCCATGGGTTGCGCCTCGCACGCCGTGGTGGCCTGATCGCGAGTCAGGTAACTCTTGAGCACGGGCCGGGGCGCGCCGTCGATCCAAAAGGTGGTCTCTGACTGAAACAGACTGTTGGAACCGCTCGGATTGAGGACTGTTCGGGTGACTTGCCGCAGGCGTCGGGGGACGAATTCTTCGCGAATCGTTCGGTCGCCTACGACATTCTGCCGCCAGAGGAGGCGTCCGGAGGCGGTCTCCTCGGATTCGGATTCAACTTATCCGAGCGGCGAAAATCTCTGGTGCAGGACTCGACCGGTTCCCGCATTGCGATGGGTAACCTCTGTGGAACCTGCAAAGAGCGAGGAGGGGGTAGCCGAGTGGGACCAGCCCCATTCGTCCGACTTGGCGTCCGCCATCGCCTTGGGCACCGCAAGAGGAGTCCATGAAATAGCGCTGAAAATGAGGCCCATCAGAAGTGGGCGGTCCGGCCACATCTCGTGTTATCGGCGATTCGGGCTCGAAATTTGAGGGGCGCACGGTTCATGCAATTCATGCGCATATTTATTAAATAATTCTCGATCAAATTGACTATAGAGTTCGAAAAGGCCGGCCTTGAGAGGTTGGGCCAGCTGCGCCAGCTCGTCCATCCCGCCCTGGGCACAGAGTCGGGTTCGCAGCTCCCGGGTCTGCGGCCAAGCGCTTTCAAAGGCGGAGGCTTCTTTGCGCAAGAGCGCGGCCAGGGACTTGCCGACGGCCTGCGAGCCCTGGCGTTGCCAGTCCGGCAGAGGGCTTGCGAGCTCGGAAGCGAGCCGCTCGCGTTCGCCCTGCGGTGAGAGCTCAATGCCCGTGTAAGCCAAAATCTGGTAGCGGAATTGGGACTTCGGATTCAGCTCAGCGAGCTTGCGCGAGACGGCGTACAGGGGATTGACTTTGTCGGGATCCGCTTTGGCGGCTGTATTCCAGGTGGTATATTCAGCGACACTGGGACGGCCCAAGCCCGTCATGATCTCCGCGAACTGAGTCTGGTAGTCGGCGCTCCGGTAATCGGTGTCGTTCTTGAGCAGATCGCAGGCCTGGGGCGAGGCGCCCTTTCCTTCGGCAAAGCAGCAGGCATCGGTCAGATAGGGTACGTCCAAGCTCTCCGAGTGAAGATACCCAAGAAAATGGAGCATTTCGTGAAAGAGGGTGCCTTTGAGTTTTCCGGGTTCGGTAAGAAATTCACCGGAGCTCACGTTGAGAAGGACTCCCGGAAAGTCCTCATCGCCCGCGCTTAACGCCCGGGCATTGAGATCGGAGCTGATAGGGATCGGGTTGAATGTGCCGTCCGGCTTGCGCGCGCCTCTTGCGGCAAGTTTGCCCGGGACGCCGCATTGGATGCGAACCGGCGCCGAAAGTTTGGGGTCCAGGTAACTGAGTAGACGCGCGATGTCGGAGCTGCGTGCGGGCCCCATGGCTTTTAGGCAGCGGAGGCCTTGTTGGAGGCCGGCTTCCAAGGCCTTGGCAACTGCGGCGTTTCCTCCACCTGGAAAGCGATCACAGCCTTCGAGGATGACGTTATTGGGGAGCGTGACGTTTGACCGTGAATCAGACGGGACCTCGAATTGCAGCCAGCGCAGGTCGCCGATGAGGCTCTCGGCCTGGCTCATCGGCATAGTCGTTGCGGCGCAAGCGGAGAGCGCCTTCTCCCGAGCCAGGAGATTGCGCGTGGTTCGCGGGATTTCGTTTTCCCAATGCGTGGTTTCGACCCAGAAATGGGAGCCGGGGATCTCCCGAGTGGGCGGTGCCTCCCACAGGGTCGTGCGGCTATGTCGAGGAGCGAAGCGCTCCTCCACCGTGGGTCGGGAGATCGAGCCGGATCCGATCTCGCGACGCCAGAGGAGGCGTCCCGCAGCGGTGGTTTCGGACTCGGACTCGAGGCGGCCCAGTGGCGTAAAGACCTGGGTCACGACTCTTCCGTTTTGGGGGTTGCGGAGAATGATTTGGTGAGATCCTGGCGCTTGGGGCAGGCGC
Organism: uncultured Bacteriovoracaceae bacterium; assembly: GCA_964467785.1. GTDB lineage: Bacteria > Bdellovibrionota > UBA1018 > UBA1018 > UBA1018 > CAYXVB01. The sequence goes on along the minus strand of CAYXVB010000099.1, from coordinate 9,790 downwards.
GTAACGCTGGAGGTGAGCCCCCAACGTTCTGGCGCAAAATCCGGCAACTTGGCCGAAGATTGAGCAAACGCCGGCCCGGCAATCAGAAGGATTGCCCTGGTCGCGATTGTTCGTGATTTTGAGCTTATTTTCGAAAAACGGAACATCACCCCATCTGATCGGAGTTTTGCTTTGAAAAGCTGAGAACGAATCTAATTCGAACCCGTTAACTCTGTTTTTCTGGACTTTATCGGTTCAGGTAAAAAATGAGCGGCAGGTCAAAATCCGATGGATACCCTGGATTTAAATTACTTAAGTATAAATTTACCATCCGCGCTCCGCTTATAAACGAGGTCGATCTTCGGGGATTGGATCAGCTCTTCGATCGGAGTGCCGTTATAGGACCGGATGCCGGCGCTTTTGAGTTTTTCAATGAGTCCCTCCCGATAATCTGGAAAGACCCAGATCGATCGGAGATGGGTGAGCGGGATGGAGTCGTAGAACACCACTTCGCCGGGGTGATCTTTTTCTTTCTCGACGAATCGGCGCAATTCCCCTGGGTCGAATCCCTGCTTGCCGTACTTGAAATCCATCCCAGGATTGAACTCGCCGTACATCGCGTGGCGATTCCCGATATGGTATTCGACTCCTTTCCCGAGCATGGAATCATCGAAATAGAGCCAGGCTATCCTCATGTCTTCGTATAGCTTTCGGGCTTCGGGATGTCTGGCTACGTCCGCCATACTGATCACGCCGCTGGCGAAGGAAGAGAACTGTTGGTCATTGGAGACTATGGGAATCCCGCTGTCTTTGGACAGCGTCAAATAGACCTTGCTGGGATCCCCCGTTCCGTTGCGCGCGATATTCGGCCCCGAAGCGGGGTTTTTCTCCCAATAAGAGCGGGACCGCAAGTCAGTGTCTTTGAGCAGTGTTTCCAGTCCATCCAACGTGGTGTAGTGTTTTAAGTGGGTGTATCCGTGAGCCCGAAAAGCCGCGCGTACACCGGTGCGGCTCAGACTCTCCGGGGCGAGCGCGAACGAAGTCGAAGCCGATTTGCCCCACGAGTCATCAGGAGGGCGAAAGCGGGACACAGCGTTGTTCTTTTGCGCTTCTGCATTCAACTTGAGCAGGAGGTTTTCGGCGCTGAGAGGAGGACCTTGGGTGATTTGCTCGAGAGTACGCGCGGAGCGGCTGTCGCCCGGAACGATGAGTAGCTCCTTTTCCAGTTGCTTCCACTGCATTCCGGAGCGCTCTAGCGCGGAAGTGAGCGAAGCCAAGACATTCGGCTCCATCGCCTCGCTCATCGGTAGGCTCAGCAGCCAACCTTTGTCAGCCGTGAGCTCCCTCAGGACTTGAAGATACTCATTGGCGTCTTGGATCGTGACCTCGAGGTGCTTGTGGGTGGCTTTGGAATTCCACGGGCCCGAATCCAGCACGTAGAGTTTGTTCTGTCTTTCGGGCTTGAGGAGGGATTGCAAGCCAGTTTTGGCTAGTTTTTCGGAATCTTTGGACAGGAGCTCGATCGTCAGTTTTCGGCTTCCGATCGGATCCAGCCAGATCAGGTTTGAGGTGCCACCGTTACTACCGACCAGTTCAAGAACCCGATCCAGGCGGATCCCGCCTGGGGTCTTTGATGTCTTGACGAGTCCGAGGTCGCGCTCCTTGAGTTGAGGGGCGAGTTTGATCGTGATGGAATTGAAATCCTCCAGCCGTTTCAGCTCTATGGGGCTTGATCCCTGAAGTTTCGCTTTCAGTGTCTCCAGCGCTCCTTGAGCGACCCTGTTGGGGCTGGTTTGCGGACCCTGGGCGTCTGGCGCATCCAGCTGGGAACGCAGGGGGTTGGCGTACTCCTGCGGTAAAGTGGCGTTTTCTTCGATCACAACGCCATTGCGTTTCAAAAGGCGAATGTAGGCCTCCTGACAGGACTTTTCGTAGCCTTCCTGGGCGGCGACGGCGGATGGAGTGCCGAAGCTTAAGAGAAGTGCGATTTGGAAGGCGCGCGCGATCATGCCTATTGCTGATCGGCTTTCTTAAACTCTGGATTGATAAAAATGATTTCTGTCGCTAACTTAGGTAGGTGTCTTCGCCTTCAGTGCTCAGCTGGAGGCTTCCGATCTCTGGGTGCAGCTGCAACCGCTCGTGCTTCCTTGGCTGGACGAGGAAGAGGCCTCGGAGTCCTGCGATAGGGAGAGGGCCACGGCGATCGAAATGAACGCGAGGATGAGCAGGATTAGGGCGGCCCGCTTTTCCTGGCGAAGCATCGTGTTTTCCACTTTGTAAAGCATGGTGGAGTTCCGTCGCTCACTCGGCGGTGTTTTGCCAGCCGGCCGGCTTGAAGTCGACCTTGGCGGTGTCGTCGCCGGAGAGCTTGGCCGAGCCGTGGAGCTCGATCGCGTAACCGGAGCTGAGGTTCATCGGGATCGGGTAATCGATGGCGTAGACGTCCGAGACCTGGCCGGCGTAGGTCCAGCCGTTGGTCGCGTCCTGCGGGATCGAGACCGCGGCGGCGGCATCGCCGTTGAGGTACTTGGTCACCTGCAGGGTGGCCGTGTCGGGGGCGCGCTCGATGAACAGGTAGCGCGTGCGCATGGCGACTTTGGTGATTTCGAGGCTCGAGGAGAGCGAGTCGAGGACCGTGCTCACTGCCTGCGTGCAGACGTCGTAGCTCTGGCCGCCGAGATCGGAGGCCATTTGCGTGTAGCGGGTGCCGGCGTAAGCGCCGGCGCCCATGCAGCTGTACGAACCCTGCGGGGAGACCGCGGCGTAAAGGCGCACCTGCTTGGAGTCGGGGCGCAGTGCCTTGAACTGGCTCTTGTACCAGTCAAAAGAGACCTGTTTGCTGCCGCAGCTCGTGTTGCTGCCGGTGGCCTGGGAGATGTCGCTGCAAAGCGGCGCGCCCGTGTCCTCGCAGGGGATGACGATGCCGTCCACCGCGCGGCGACACATGTTGACCTTGGACGTGTCTTGGCCGTTGCCGACCACCAACACGACCAGGAGCGCGTCCTGGCGATGAAAGCCCGTGCCCGCGGCGCGGCTGACTAGGGCGTTGCGGATGTTTTCGAAGCCCTGCTCGGAGCCGCTCGCGGCGTTGCTTGTGTCGGAATAGGTGAGGAAGCCCGAGTAGGACTCAGGGGTGCGAAACACGCTGGCCGTGACGGCCGCGATCTGCGAGATATCAGCGCCCGGGAAAGGGGCTTTCCAGAGCGAGCCCCAGTTCGGGTCGTACTTGGCGGCCACCACCTGCGTCATCACACGGTCGGCGGTGAGCGGAGCGGTCACAAAGTGATAGTCCCAGTTCTTGGCCTCCAGTCCGTTGAGGAAGGCCGGCATCTGCGAGGCGATCTGCGAGTAGATCGGCTTGATCGAGCCGGAGTCGTCCTCGGCCAGAAGGATGTCGACCTTGGGGGGAATGTTGAAACTGCCAGGCGCCTTCTGGGCGGCCGTAGTGGCGGCGACGACGAAGGCTTGGCGACCGCAGCCGGAAAGGGCCGCGCTCAGCGCAATGAGTCCGCTCAGCAGAAATAAAGTTTTGGAGTTCCGAGGGTACTTCATAAAAAAACTCGCTCTCTCTCTATGGCTACCTCTCGCAAGGGGGGTGCCAGAGGGAGCGGTGTCGAGGATGGCGTGCAAACGTGAGTGAATCCCATGGGTTGCGCAATGGTCTTCAAGTTTTACGGAGCGCGGTGGGTTGAGTTGTCGAGAATTCAGACTGACGGGTGTCGAAATCCTGGACAGGTGGCGCGCGGGTGAAACGCCTTTCAAAGCAGAATTTTTTGGGGCGACAGAGACGGCCAAAGCCCTTAGAATTTTTAGAATGGAAAACACCGGAAAAGTCCTCTTCGCCGATGATTCGCCGCAATGGTACATCGCCTCGGGCGCCCAGTGGGTCGGTCCCATGAGAGCCGCCGAAGTCTACGAAAAGGTCCTCCAAGGGCAGATCCTGTGGACTCACCTCGTGTGGAAGCCCGGCATGAGCGCTTGGCAGAAAATTTGCGACGCTCCGACCTTTCAAGCGTTGGTTCCGAAGCTTTCTTCAGGGCTTTCCGCCGAGGAGGGTACGAAGACGGGTATCCGGAGCGCCGGCGCCAAAGGCGTCCGCGCGGGAGGCAAGTCCACGCCACCGCCCGCACCCGCGGAAGGCGATGCGAACATCTGGTTCCTCTATTACGGCGACGCGCAGTATGGGCCTTTTTCGCAAGATGAGGTCGAGCACCACCTGGCGATCGGAAAGATACATCCCAAGGTCCACGCCTGGTGCGACGGCATGGACAATTGGAAGACCATCGACAAGCTGCCAGAATTCAAGTCGGCGCTCCTTGCGCAAAAGAAGCTACCACCGCCGGCGCCGCCGGCCGCGCGCGCAACCGCCTCTGCGGCAAATAGCCGCGCCAAAGAAAATCGCGGCGCGCCGCGCAAGCCTTTAGTGGCGCGCATCATGATGTCGGATTCCCGGCAGGTCCATACCGGGGTCTGTCGCGACATCAGCATCGGGGGGATGCAGGTGCTGACTGACGCCACGCCTGGAAAGGTGGGCGACTGGCTCAAGATGAATGTGAGCACCGCGGGAGCCAAGTCTTCCGCCAAGAGCGCGGAGAAGATCGATTCGTTCGTGGCCGAGGGGGTGATCGTCCGCGTCCTCGAGGACGGCCGTGGCTTCAGTTTCCGTTTTGAGGGATTGAATGCGGCCGCAAAACGTGCGATCGAAAATTATGTCCAATCGTCGGGCTGAATCTTCCGTCGGTAGTGCGCTCCGGAACCATCAAGGCGCTTTGCAGCCCGCTGGTTTTCCGGGTCTGCCTGAAGGCTGGGAGTCGCGCTCCGAAGCTTTTGAGAGCTCGACGCCGGGGCTCAAGCTCTTTGCGGCGATCCATCGCCGCAATGGCGGCGGCAACCGCGTGCTGATCGTCTCGCACGGACTGGGTGAGCACGGAGGAAGGTACCTGCACTTCGCGCATTATCTCCGCGACGCGGTCGACGAGGTGTACTGTCTGGATCATCGCGGCCATGGGCGCTCAGAAGGCACTCGCGGGCACGTCGAGCGCTTTGACGAACTCAGCGAGGATCTGGCGCACGCGATTAAGCGCGTACACGATCGCGTGCTGGCCGAAGGGCGGGAGCCTGTGCTCCACCTTTTTGGGCACAGCCTAGGCGGCCTGATCGCGCTCAAGGCGGCGCTCGATCATCCGCGTCTGCCGCTGCGCACGTTGACGCTTTCTTCGCCGCTCCTGGGCGTCAAGATGGCGGTCCCGCTGCCCAAGCGCCTCGCCGGAAATCTGCTCTCGCGCGTCTGGGGATCCGTCCAAATTCCTTCGGGTATCGACGCCTCGGGCTTGTCCCATGATCCAGCCGTGGTCGAGGCCTACCTCGCCGATCGCCTGGTGCATGACAAGGTCACTCCGCGGCTCTTTACCGAGATGACGGCCGCCTACCAGGCCACGCGCGCGCGGGACAAGGGCCTGCGCGTGCCGCTGCAAATGATGCTGCCCGAGGAGGATCCGGTCACTGACACCGACCTGGCCAAGCGTTGGTTCGAGGCGCTCAAGACTTCCAAACAGGGTGAGAAGAACTTGGTGACTTATCCCGGGTTCTTCCATGAGTCATTCAACGAAACCGGCAAAGAACGCGCGTTCGAGGATCTAGAATCATGGGTCAGACGACACAACAACTAAAAGCTCAGCTCGCCTCGCTCGTCCGCAAGCTCAGTTACCGCGAAGGGGACTTCACGTTGGCGTCGGGCAAAAAGTCGAAGTTCTACGTCGATCTCAAGGCGACCACGCTCCATCCCGAGGGCGCGAAGCTCATCGGTGAGCTCGCCACGCGCGTCCTGCTCGAGTCGGGACTTCCGATCGACGGGGTAGGAGGGCTCACTTTGGGCGCGGACCCACTGGCCACGGCGATCTCGATGACCGCGCTGTCTTACGGCAAAGTCTGGCCGGCCTTCATCGTCCGCAAAGAGGCCAAGGATCACGGCACCGGAAAATACATCGAGGGCACCGAGAACATGCCCGAAGCCGCCCATGTCATCGTGCTCGAGGACGTGGTCTCCACCGGGGGCTCCAGCATTCAGGCGATCGAGCGGCTGCGCGCGGCCGGCTACAAGCCCGTCGCCGCGCTGACCGTTGTGGATCGCGAGCAGGGCGGGCGCGAAGCGATCGAGAAGCTCGGGGTCAAGCTCTTGCATCTGGCCACGCTGACGGAAGTTCAGGATTCCAAATGATGAAGTTCGGACGCTCGATTGTAGCAGTTGGAGTGGTTTTGACTTCGCTCGTGGCTATGAGCTCGGCGATGGCGTTGCCTCGCGGAGGCTGTGGCGCCGAGGATCCGACTTGGAAAGCCTGCGAGCAGGACTCGGATTGCGTGATCGGCGAGAGCGCTTGCTACGCCGTTGAGGCGTTCAATCGCGCGGCACTCCCTGAGGTGAACGCCCGCAATCAGTGCCTCCGCCCGGTGATCCAGTGCGCGGACCCCAAGAATCCAGATCGCGCCACGATCACGCCGGTGTGTGTCGAGCATCGCTGCGCGATTCGCAAGAAGTGAAACCCGTGAAGTGGGAGCCGGCTACCCCACGGGGATCGCGGGTTCAATTCCTGTTGCAGCCAAGGCATCTGGCTAGGTGGATCAAGGGCCGCGTTCCCATTCGGCGATTCGAAACAGGGTTTTCAAGACCGAATCCGGGTTGAGGGAAATCGAGTCAATGCCTTGTTCGACCAGGAAGCGAGCGAACGCGGGCTTGTCGCTGGGCGCCTGCCCGCAGATTCCGATCTTTTTCCCTTTGCGGCGCGCGGCGTTGATCGCTTGAGCGACGAGATTCTTTACGGCTGGATCTTCCTCGTCATAGTCGAACGCGACAAGCTCCGAGTCGCGGTCGACCGCGAGCGTAAATTGCGTGAGATCGTTGCTTCCTATTGAGAAGCCGTCGAACAAGTCCAGGAACTCGGCGGCCAGGATCGCGTTGCTAGGCACTTCGCACATCATGTAGACTTCAAGCCCGTTCTCGCCTCGGCGCATGCCATTCTTTTCTAGCTCGGCCAGGACCTTGCGAGCTTCTTCAATCGTCCGCACCATCGGAATCATCGTTTTGATATTAGAAAGGCCCATCTGCTCCCTAACGATCCGAATGGCACGGCATTCGAGGGCGAAGCCGGCGGCGTAGTCCGTGTAATAGCGAGAGGCCCCGCGCCAACCCATCATTGGATTGGCTTCCTTGGGTTCGAACGCGGACCCGCCGAGGAGATTCGCGTACTCGTTGGTCTTGAAATCAGAAAAGCGCAGAATCACATCCTTGGGATAGAAGGCGGCGGCGATCAAGGCGACACCCTCGGCCAGCTTTTCGATGAAGAACTCCTCGCCTCTCGGATAGCCTCGTGTGAGCTCGACGATTCGGGCGCGCTCGGCTTCGTCGGTGACGCGTTCCGGGTAGAGCAGGGCCAGAGGATGAACCTTGACCATTGACGATACTATGAACTCTTCGCGAGCCAGGCCCACGCCGGCATTAGGGAGGAAGGAAAGGCCGAACGCCAACTCCGGATTGCCAATGTTCATCATCAACTGCGTGCGTGTCTTGGGGATGGAGGTGAGGTCGATCTCGCGGACGTCGTAGCGGAGGATTCCGCGATAAATGGCGCCGGCTTCGCCTTCTGCGCACGAAACCGTAAGTGGATCTCCGGTCTTGAGGACATCCGTCGCGCGCTCGGTTCCGACGACCGCCGGGATTCGCAATTCACGAGCCACGATCGCGGCATGGCAGGTTCGTCCGCCTTTGTTCGTAACGATCGCCGAGGCGAGTTTCATGACGGGTTCCCAATCCGGGTCCGTCATTTCAGCGACCAGAATCTCCCCCTTCTGGAAGCGGGGCAGTTCCTTGACGCTTCGAACCAGGCGCGCTGGGCCGGAGCCGATGCGGTCCCCGACGCTCTGGCCCTTGAGGAGGAGCTCGCCCTTTTGGGAGAGCTCGTGAATTTCGAGTTTTTGCCTCGTCTTGGCGCTCTGTACAGTTTCAGGTCGAGCTTGAACGATATAGAGGTCCCCCGTGATGCCGTCTTTGGCCCATTCGATATCCATGGGGCGCCCGTAGTGCTTTTCGATCAGTACTCCCCAGCGGGCAAGCAGAAGTATCTCGTCATCTGTGAGGACAAGGGAGTGGCGCTCCCGGAGCTCGGTCGGGATGAGCTTTGTGCCCTTCGTGCCCTGAAGATCGTAAACGAGCTTGGTGTCTTTTGTGCCCAAGCGTTTTCGGAGGATAGGGCGGAGTCCCTGCATGAGAGTGGGCTTGAAGACGGTGTATTCGTCAGGATTAACGGTGCCTTTCACGACCGTCTCGCCGAGGCCGTAGGTGGCATTGATGAGTATCGCGTTTTCAAAACCAGTCTCCGTGTCGATCGTAAACAGAACCCCCGCGCCAGCTAGGTCGGAGCGGACCATCTTCTGGATTCCTACGGAGATCGCGATCTTCGCATGGTCGAAGCCTTGGTCGTGGCGATAGGAGATCGCGCGGTCCGTATAGAGGGAGGCGAAACAGCGGCGGACCGACTCAAGGAGCGGGCCTGCGCCTCGGACGTGGAGAAAGGTTTCCTGCTGTCCGGCAAAGGACGCGCTGGGAAGATCCTCCGCGGTTCCACTGCTTCTCACGGCGACATCAGGGGTCTCCTTGGATTTTTCGAATACGGTGGTGTAAGCGGTGAGGATCTCTTCGCGAAGATCTGTGGGGAGCTCGGCATCCAGGATTCTCTGGCGAATCTCGTGGCCGACCTGGGAGAGCTGGTCGAGGCTTCGGCTGGAGAGGGTGGAAAGCAAGCGCGAGATGTCGCGGTCGAGGTCGGCATGGGCTAGGAAACGGCGATAGCCGTCCGCCGTAACGCAAAAGCCATTGGGGACACGGATGCCCTCGCTCGTGAGTGAACGGATCATCTCTCCCAGGGATGCGTTCTTACCCCCCACCTGTGCGATATCGCCCATTCCGACTTCACTCAAGCTTCTGACAAAACGTGCCTGCGCCATGGGTCAGTTCCCTTCTGCTGGATGTTGAGCAACATTTCGGCCAGGAGCGGAGCGGGCGGCTCTGGAGCGAATGACGGCATTTCTGGCTTCGTCGAGGGCGATAAAAAGCACGGCCCCGATCAAGATAGGTCCCCAGAGTTGAGCGGGGACGGGTTCCGTCGCAAAGAGGGAGGAGCCCAGCGGCGTGTAACCGACGAGGGCGATCACGAGCGCCTCGGTGACAAGACCCGTCACGATCAGCCCATTGCTCCAAAAGCTGCGCAAGGCGGTCTCGTACTGGCTTCGGCACGCGAGTACGTTGACCATTTGAAGCACGATGATGGAAAAAAGACAGGCCGTCATCGCGACACGTTGGGGCCAGTGCCAATGGAGGCTGAAGAGAAAGATGGTCATGGAAATCGTTGCTTCAAGGAGCCCTAAGAACCCATAGGCGACGGCCATGAGTGAAACATCGACGAGCCTTCCGCGAAATTCCGATGGCGGAAGGCTGAGCACCTCCTCTCGCGCGGGCTCGGCCCCAAGTCCAAGCGCTGGGAGTACGTCCGTGCAAAGGTCCACGAGCAGGATTTGGGGAACCGTTAGCGCGAGCGGCACCCCCGCCAGTGCGAAGACTAGGTAGGGGATCAACTTCGGCACATTGGAAGTCAGGACGTAGGTCACGAACTTCCGCACGTTCAGAAATACGGTTCGTCCCTCCTCGATCGCGTCGACAATGGTGGCGAAGTGATCGTCGAGAAGAATGAGGTCGGCGGCTTGTCTCGCGACTCAGGAGCCGATTCGCCGGTCAGGGAGGCATTGCTCACGCGAAGCCCAT
>CAYXVB010000098.1:0-13557 GCA_964467785.1 uncultured Bacteriovoracaceae bacterium | reverse complement strand
CGATCTAGTGGAGAAATGACCAAGCGCATTAAATGTAACGGACGAATGGCCATTGAACTTCTCTCCGACGGCACCTTCACAGTTTTACCACCTAGCGATCACCCATCGACGGGAAGCCCTTATCGGTGGACGGGGGAGTCGGCTCTCACTGAAATAGACGCAAAGGACCTGCCCGAACTCCCACCCGACCTTTTGAAGCAACTCGAAGAGTGTATCCGTCAGTTTGAAACAGAATCGGCTCCTAAGCACTCAAACGGTCGAAATGATGCGCTAAAAGCGCAAACCGTTGCTGCAATTGTTAAAGGAAAATCAGACGACATGATTGTGGACGAGGTACTAAGGTTTGACGAAAGACGTCATAACCACCCTTTATTTTCTGACTCTGAAGATCCACAAATGAGAGATAGTTCTCCAAGGGAGAACGCTGAGCGCTTTGTCAAGAGTATCAGAAAGTCGCTGGTCCGCCCAGATGCGGCCGCTAACGACGGACTAAACTTGGTATCTCTGAATGACCTATACTCCCGCAATGAAGACCAGACGGAGTGGCTTGTGAGTGAAATGCTGCCAACCGCTGGAACCTCAATGCTTTCCGCAAAGCCAAAGACTGGAAAGAGTACACTATCCCGACAACTCATCGGCGCGATTGCTTGTGGTCAGTCATTCCTTGGTCGTGATGTAAAAAGTGGACCCGTCCTGTACATAGCTCCGGAAGAAAAAATATCCGAGGTAAAGAGGCACTTTCAGGACATAGGAATTCCTTCCAATGCTCCTATCTATACAATCACGGACTTGCCTTCTGGGAATAGACTTGAGTTGTTGGCCAACTCTTGCAATCGCTATAAACCGGCACTCGTTGTGATCGACACCATTTCAAGATTCATCAGCATTCCTGACGGCAATAATTACAGTGTTGTCACAGCAGCACTTGACCCAATTTGCTCGCTTGCCAGATCAACCGGTGCGCACATCCTTTTGGTACACCACCGTGGCAAGGGGGAGAGAACCGGGGCCGAGTCTATTTTGGGTTCCACCGCCTTTTTTGCTGCAGTGGATACAGCTATTACGATGAATAGCTGCGATGGCAAGCGCACATTCAAAACCGAACAGCGATACGGAACAAGCGTCGACGAAACGGCACTCGACTATGACGAAACACGTCGCGTGCTAACATTTGGAAGGAGTGTTTTAGAAATTGAGCATGCCGAACTTTCGCAAAGGGTCATGCACTTCCTTTCCTCTCAGTCCGAGTCAAAAACAGAATCTGAAATTGAGTCTGCAGTAGGTGGAAAGACGCAAAATCTGCGAATTGTTCTAAGAAAGTTGGTGAGTGACCAGCAGCTCGGTCGCACTGGAGCGGGACGTAAGGGTTCACCCTATCGATATAGCGTCAATCAGACTTCAGTTACACCAATGAAGTCGAATACCTAGATATTGAAGTCACGAGGACTTCGGAGTAGTAAAATGAACGTAGAACAGGTCTTTGACAAGTTGGTAACCAAGAAACAGCTCGCTGCCGCACTATCAGTTTCAATGAGTTTCATAAACAAGCTGATGCGCTGGGAGGGACTACCATACCGGCAGATCGGTCGGGCTGTTCGATTTTCGGTTAAAGAAGTCACGGAGTGGCTCCAGAAAAAAAGGAGACCATAAACGTGAAATTCAACCACAAACTCTATCAAGGAAAACCCAGGGTTTATCCGCCTGTTCCTGGAGCACCGGGAATTAGGCGGGTTTGGCAATGGGATAAGGCTCGTAATGAGTACGTATCTCCCGATCGAGGCAAACCGTATGAAGCAAGACGGCGTCAAATTGGAAAAGATGGTCGGTCCATCCGAGTGAAGCGCTACTTTGCTACTTTGGCGGAAGCTAGAGCTTGGCAGTCGGACCTAAAATCTTTCGTTGAACTCGCCTCAGAAGACACTAATCAGGCCTCTGATGCTAAGCCGAAATCGGGGCCCAGCCTAGGAGAAGTAATCGACGAATGGAAGCGGAGGAAGTATCCAGGCTTTGCGGTCGCAACACGCGTTGCCTACGACAAGATCATAAACCTCTATTTTGAGGACCTTGTCACTCTGAGCGTTCACGAGCTTACACCCCAAGCCATCGATTTATGGATCGATTGCCTTAAAAACCCAACGGGTAAGGCTATGGCGTCATTACGTCGCTTGTCGTTTGGGCACGAACTGGAACTGCTCGGTACAATCCTCAAGTACTATCAAGAATACAACGATGACCCGACTTTTGTGTATCCCATCAAGAAGCGGCATCGCGACGACGTCGTCGTCAGGAGAAGGGAGAAGGCAAAGCCCAAGGACTTAACGGAGGAACAGTTTCACAAGTTCCGCGAAGAACTTCAGAAACTCCACCTCGGAGCAATCCTTGCGCCGCTTGCCACCGTCCAATTCTACCAAGCTCTGCGAGTGAGCGAAGCGGCTGGGCTCTATTGGGAAGACGTTAGGATGGAGCTGACAGACCTAAGAAACTCCCGCATTGTCATTAGGAGGATCGTTGAATGGCCGCGCCGCAAGGGGGTGTCTACTCGGGTGCGAGCAGGCTTCAAGAACGGGTCCGCCAATGAGGGCGAGAAGGAGCTTCCTATGTTCCCGGAGACCTTCAGGGCGCTGGACTCCCTGAGGCGGGCTAACGGGAACATCGGGTTAGTCTTCCACATTGATGGCAAGCCCCTAGAGTACCGCCAAATACAGTATGCGTACGACCAAGCCTTTAAGGCCGCAGGACTCCCGTTTACAGCGACCCACGTCATGAGACACGGAGGCTGCCGCCGGGTGTTCAATAGGACCAATGGCGACACAGCTATTGCCCAGCAGCTGCTTGGCAATACGACCCTGGAAAGCACTCTAGTATACGCCAAACGCCAAAAGGGCGCTCTCACTGCCCATGCTCACCTTGAGTGGGACGAGGCACAAGCTGGTCGCAATTGGTCGCAAAAGGAGGGATAGAAATAAAAAACCCCGCCATTAAGCGGGGTTATACAAATATGGCTGGGGAACTAGGATTCGAACCTAGATTGACGGAGTCAGAGTCCGTAGTCCTACCATTGGACGATTCCCCAATGAACGAGACGACCTATATCTGAGTCTAGAGGGGGTTGTCCAGCCCCGGCTAGCACAAATTTTCAGACTTCGTCCGCGCCTGCGCCGACCGAGGCACTCCCAGCTACCGCGGGGAAGTACTGCCCCTTCTGACCGATCTCGTGGCCTGCCGAAATGCCCGATCCGAGCTCCTCCACGCGGAAAACGGTCGGCGGAAGGCGCAAAGTATCGCGCAGACGGTCCATCGTCCCGGGGACAAAGGGATAGAGCATGATCATGAGGTTCTTCAGGACATAAAAGCAGGAGTAAAGAGCATCGCGGCGCGCCTCCTCCGGGAACCGATCGTCATGTGGCTTGTACTGCGTGAACAAGCTGTTGATCGATCGCGCGTAATTCTCGATCGCCCCAAGGAGATTGGGGTAATCGGCCCGTCCCATCGCCTTGACGTAGCGCCGGACGATCTGCAGGGTCTCCTGCTCGACTTTGGGATCGAGCTTGCCATCCGGTACCTTGCCACCGAACTTCGAGTGCACGGCTGAAATCGGCTTCTCAAACGAAGCATTCATCGGACCGGCCAGGAACTTGTTGCGCTCGTCGAGCGCGGCAAAATCGAAATTCGACTGCTTGTCGGCAAGCGTCAGCGTCGAAAGGAAGTAGCGGATCTGGTCCGCGTGATATCCCTTCTCTTCGAGCAGTTGGTCGCCGCTGAAGAAGTTACCGCGGGACTTGGACATCTTTTCGCCATTCACCATCAAGTGATAACAGCCAAAGATATCCGTCATCTGAAGGTCACCCGGACCGGGCGCCCGGAGCGGGTCCTCCTGAGTGCCGAGCCACATCGCTCCCTGCATCAGAGTATAGAAAAAGACGTTGTCCTGACCCAGGAACTGATAGATCCGCGCTTTGGGATTGCGCCAAAACTCGACGAACCGCCTGGGGTCACGGCCCGAAGCCTTCAACGCCACCTGGGAGAACGAGATCGGCGCGATCAACGAGTCGGGCCAGACGTACAGTGTCTTGCCGGCCATGTCTGGATCGAGATCCGTCGGAAGCGGAATACCCCAACTCACGTCGCGCGTGATCGAGCGATGCGCCCACTGGTCGACGAGCTCCGTCTTGATTCCGAGCTTGGACTCGATTTCGGCGCGTCCCTTCTCCATGTCCGCTTTGGACTCGAACTGGAGAGCAATCTTTTTGCCCGGAGCGTAGCGCGGCTTATGTTTGGGGAGCGAAGCCTTGAGCTCCTTGTAGGCGGCCTCATGGGCGGCCTCGAAGGCAAACGCGGGCAGTACCGTGCCGAGGGCCTCGGCGAGCACCGGCTTGCGCCACTCGCCTTCCTTGCCCTGCAGCCACACGCGCAGGACGTCGGACACCTTCCACATATCGAGCCACCAGTGCACCGTCTCCTTCATCACCGGAATGGCGTCGGAGATGGCGCTTTTGGGATCGATGAGCGAGCTGGGTTCGTACTGGCTGCCGCAGACGTCGCACTCGTCGCTGTAGGCGCTGAGGTTTTCGCACTTGGGATTGGGGCACTTGCCGCGGACATAACGGTCCGGCAAAAAGCGGTTGAGTTTGGGATCGTACCACTGCAGGCTGGAGCGCTTTTCGAGCATCCCGTTGCGGTAAAGCTTGCGGAGAAAATCCTGGGAAAGCTCCTTGTGCAGCGGAAAGCACTCGGGGCTCGAAGTCCCCGTGTAACAGTCGATGCCGATTGAGTAGTTCTTGAGCGTACGTTCCTGCTTGGTATGGATCGAGTCGATGAACTCGCGGATCGGCTTACCGGCTTGCATGGCGGCGACTTCGCTGGTCGAGCCATGGTCGTCAGTGCCGTTGACGAAGAGAACGTTTTCTCGGCCGATGAGCATGCCCATCCAACGCGAAAAGACATCGGCCGGCACATGGGCTCCGGCCAGGTGCCCGAGATGCAGTGGCCCGTTGGCGTACGGCATGCCGGCGGTGACCACCGCGCGCTCCGGGCGCTCCAGCGCGGCGATCACGGACTTGACGTCGGTCGGCGGCCCTTTGTACTTATTCTCGCTCATACCGCCTCCAGCTTCTTGAGACGGGACTCGATCACATCCCAGGGCAACGTGCTCATCAGCTCAAAGAGCGACGCGCTGGCCGCGCGCCCCGTGACCGCGTAACGCATTGGCCCCGCAAGCTCACCGAGCTTTACCCCGTGGGTTTCGCCTAGCTGTCTAAGAAACCCGTCGATATCGCCATGGGCCATCCCCACATCATGCAGCGAAGGAGTGTCACCCCAGACCGCATTGGCGCCCGTGCGCGAGATTTTACCAGCGGCGGCGATCTTGGCGGAGAGCTGCTCGACAGCCTTTTTGATCGCGTTCTGGATGGCGATTTTGGCTTCGGGCGTCTTGCCCCACTTGATCTGCGCGGCATCAAGCTCGATGGCGCCTGCGGTACAGAGCGGAATCATCATGTCGGCCAGCTCCTTGATGAGCTTGATCTTGGCCAGATGGAAACCGACGAGCTCATGGCCAATTGGCGAAGTCGCTCTCTGCAGCTGCTCGGGCTGAAACAGGTCGGCGTAGTCCGAAGCCAGGATTCCAGCCAGGCGCTCGGGCTTGCACTGGCGGATGTGCGCACCGTTGAGCCAGAGGAGTTTTTCCATATTGAAGACGGCACCAGCCTTCTGAACGGAGTCGAAGGAGAAGTACCGGATCATTTCATCAATCGAGAAAATTTCCTGGTCGCCATGGGACCAGCCCAGCCGCGCGAGAAAGTTGAGGAGCGCCTCAGGCAGGAAGCCTTCATTGCGGTAATGATTGGTCGAAGTCGCAGCCGTGCGCTTAGAGAGCTTCTTTTTGTCCGTGCCCAGGATCATGGGAAGATGGGCGAACTTTGGCTGTGGATATCCGAAGTAATTATAGAGATGAATCTGTTTCGGCGTATTGTTGATGTGATCGTCGCCGCGGATGATATGGGTCATGCGCGAGTGGACGTCGTCCACCACGACCGAGAGGTTGTAAGTCGGCGCGCCATTACTGCGAATCAGGACGAAGTCGTCGACTTCGGCGTTAGCCACGGTGATGTCGCCGCGGATAAGGTCGGTGAAGGTCACCGAGCCCTCAAGCGGCACGGCAAGGCGGATCGCGAAAGGCTTGTCACCCATCTGCGCGCGCGTGAGCTTCTTGTTGCGGCAAGCGCGATCGTACATGGGCTTTTTGCCCTCGGCCTGGAGGCGTTCGCGCATCTTCTCGACTTCTTCCTCGGTGCAGGTACAGCGGTAGGCCAACCCCTTCTCGATCAGCTCCTCGACCTTTTGCGCATAGATTTCCATGCGCTTGCTCTGATAGAGCGGCTCCTCGTCCCAAGTCAGTCCGAGCCATTTCATCGAAGACAAGATGTCCTGCGTGTAGCGGTCCTCGGAACGCTCGAGATCGGTGTCCTCGATGCGCAGGAGAAACTGGCCTCCATGCTGCTTGGCATAGAGCCAGTTGAAGAGCGCCGTGCGGACGCCGCCGATATGGAGAAAACCTGTAGGAGAAGGAGCAAAGCGAACGCGAACTGTCATAGGGAGCTTTTAGCGTCTCCCCCTCCCCTTTGTCAAAAAGCCCGTGGCGAAGTCGCGCACTTAACGCGCTTAGACCAAAGTTCAGCGTCGGCCACTGACTGCGCCCTGCACGGCGCCGGCGTCTTTAAGCGCCCACTGCTGGGCTTTAGACTGATAACGCCGCTCCACAACTTTGAAAATATTGTCCTCGCGGCTCATCATGGAGAAGTACAGTTCAGGATCCGGAGTACCCATCGTCGCCTCAGACACGCCGTTTCCACTGAAATTGACGTTGTCAGAGCCAGTTTTGGCGCCCCCGTCCTTGCCCGCTCCGAACAGGGAGTCCAAGTTGAAGCCAGCAGTGGCGGCCCCACTACCGGCGCGGGCTGCCCCGCCACCGCCACCGGACGAAGAATAGCCCGCGTTTGCGGAATCACCCGTGGCCGAGGTCTGTACGGTTGCCGGAGCCGCCGCCTGGGTGTTGACGCCGGAGCCAAAGCCGCCTCCGCCGCCTGCACCGCTGCCACCACCGCCCCCGCCACGCGAGGCCGAGCCATTGCCGGAGCCGGTGCTGAGCGCAGCCAGACCGCTACCCGCGAGCTTGGCGGTGTTGGCCGGAGTGGGAGGACTCGTGGACGCGGTCGCCGCGAGCTGGTTGTTTTGCTTATCCGGATTCTGCTGCTGCTCTAGCGAGGCCGCCTGGGTATTGGAGGTGGTCGCGCGGCCAGCCGAATCGCTGAACATCGAAATCGATCCCGCCACGCCTCCCTGACCCGCGGAACAGATCGAGTCTTTCATCGGCAGGATCGGAGTGGTGTCCGGATTGCAGCACTTCGAGAAATTCGGGCTATCCGGCTCGAAATGGTTGCCACCGATATCGCATTTAGAGGTAGCCTGGGGCGGATTGTACACCGCGTAGCCCTTCTTCTTCTTGCAACCCGTCATCGTCAGTAGCGCGAAAGAGGCGATTGTACTCGCCAGAGCGAGGGACCCGAGGACTCTCACGGCTTTCCTGATCTTTGACTTCTTCATAAATCCCCCATTCACCCTGCTACTCATTGGCAGGTCTCCTCGTTCCACACCTGGTTGGCGCGCCCGACGAACTGTTCTGTGTAGACAGGAAGATAGGTATTTTTGAAAATCGGCCCGTTATTGCAATCGCGCGCGTTCTTCGAACCAAAGCGACGGGCATTGATGATGCTGCGAATCGAGTTGTCGATCTGCGTCTGCGAGTTGGTCAGGCCCATGAACTGCTCATGGGAGAGTTGGGCCTGGTAGAAGACCTCGCAGGCCGCCAAATTGGCCCACATTGACTCAAGATTGGCCCGGAGCGAAGCCAGCTGGCAGGCGCTCTGGCGGCGCGCGCCGACATCGGGGTTGAGCTCGTCAACTTTGGTGGTCTCAGTGCCCGTGCAGTTCTCGATGTCCTTGATGTTGATGCGAGTGCCCATTTGGGAAGTGAAGTAGGCCCCGCTTTCCTTGTTCTTGTTCATGTAATCTTCGGCGAGCTTGGCGCATGGGCCAGGCACCAGCGCACCGGACTGGACGTTGGAGATCAAAGCGGTCGTGCGAAGCGCGCCCTTTTCGATGTCGCCGTTGACCCGCTTGTGCTTGCAGTTGAGAGCGTGGACATAGGCCCCCCGATTGAACGATCGCTCGCGCTCATGATAGACGCCGTCCTCGATCGGAGTCACGCTGCAGGTCCGCCCGGACAGGCGGGTCTTGAAATAGGTGAACTGGCCACAGAAACGGCCCAGATGATTGGTCTCGAATTCCCGGACGCCGTTGAACGTCTTGGGAATCGCGGGATGCTCGAGCATGTTGCAAACCGTGCCTTGGAGCTCGATGCCCTGGCACTTTCTGTCGCTCGAGGGCGGAACGGTGGGATCGTAGCTGCAACCTTTGTAATACTCCTCGGAGTATTTGCGAACCTGCGCCTCGACTAGCTTTTGCATCTGAGGAAGGACCTCTTTGCAGGC
Source organism: uncultured Bacteriovoracaceae bacterium (assembly GCA_964467785.1). Lineage (GTDB taxonomy): Bacteria > Bdellovibrionota > UBA1018 > UBA1018 > UBA1018 > CAYXVB01. The sequence continues at coordinate 5,008 of CAYXVB010000098.1, read as the reverse complement.
GCGCTGCCCGGCATGGCCATTTCTCCGGTACTCGTTGATCTCTTCTTCAGTTTTACCTGGCGCACAGGGCGCCGGAACGACGACGCCGGTGCGGATGTTATTGAAGTAGCGAAATTCGGCTCGAGCCGGAGTACTCGCCGATTCGATGACGGTAACCAGGCTGGCAATCCCCAATGTGGCGCAGAAAAGTTTCCTTTTCATGATTTCCCCCCAGAAATCAGCAAACCCCCGCTGATTTCATCTTCACATTTTCACCTAACTCACTATACTTGACAATATAAATATAGTACTGGGCTCAACAAGGGGGCTTGATGTTTGAAAAACACAATAATTACAAATATCTAATAAAAATCTCTCAAGTTCCAGTCGCCCTTCTCCTGGCTCTTTCCGCGTCCCATCTGGCCGTGGCCGCAGAACCTAACGGCGCAGAAGCAGCGCGGCTCGATCGAGAAGCCGCCGAGTTGAGCGAACGCCAAGCCGAAGCGGCGCGGGGTTATTCCGATTTCATCCATGCCGTGAAGAACTCGCCTCGGAGCACTCCCATTTCCGCCAATCAGCACCTGCTGCTGCCCGGACAAAGCGGGGTGTACAACGTGATCCAAGCCCGGCGCGAGGAGGAGTCCAAACGGATCCACGGTAAAGTCTACAACACCAACGGCGAAGTCGTAGGCTCGGCCAAGAACTGGATAGAGCCTCCTTCCAACGACAAAGACAATGACGATGCCGACGACGAGGACACGGGCAAGGCCGAAAACGCTCCGGGCCCCAGCAAGAAAGCTCGAACCTCCCCAGGCACCAGCGAAACTCAGCCCTTTGTCTCGACCACCGTACCGGGAGGAAGTCGCTCGACCGGCGGGTCCCGCCCCGTACAGACCTTAGATGGCTCGAACGTACCCAAAGAGTTGCATTTCAACGGAACGAAGAAACCCTAAACTGGCCCTCTACCGTGGTAGTGGGCCGGTCAGGGCTCAGTTCTGCCTGACGACGGCGGTCGGCGAGGCAAGCGCGCGAGTCTGGCCACGCACGGCTTCGAGATAACTATTGAGCGCGCGCACCTCACGCTCGCCCAAGCGCGGCGAACCTGAAACCTCCGGATGTCCGCTCGAAGCCAAGGAACGGGTCGATGCCGCGACACCGGATAGGCCGCTCAATTCGGTGAGCGCAGGAGCCCGGCCCGAGGCATGACAACTGACGCAGTTCGTTACAAATAGCTTCTCGCCGCGGACGGCGGCCGGGTCCGTCCGGCGTTGCAAACTCAAGCCGCGAGCTTCATAGCTGGTCAGCACCACCTCGGTCACGCCGGCGATCGAATAAGCTTCGAGCGGCAACCCTTCCTTGAGAATTTTGGGTGAAGAGCTGAGCGGAACCACCAACTGGAGCGGCGCTTCGAGGCCGGCCAGCGACTTGTGATTACGCTCGGCCGCGAGCAACAGCGCGTAGCTGCGGGTGACGTAACGGGGAATGATGCTCTGCTTGCCACCGGCGCCCTTAAGGATGATCAGATCCACCTTGGCTCTTTGCTCGAGCGGCAGCTCTTCGAGGGATTTGTCGATCCATTGACCGAAGTTCACGCCCTTCCACCAGCTCAGCTGCTGGGTGGCCGGATCCTTCTCCTGTCGAGAGACTGATGATAGCTTGCCGAGTTCCTTGAGCGTCCAGGTCTTGATTTCCCGAGAGGGCTGATTAGCCCCTGCTGCCCAAACTGCTTTGACGCCCCCATCGTTGGCATATGCGGCAGGGGCATATGCGGCCGAGGCAAACACGGCCGAAACATACACGGCGAGGGTACAAGCGGCGGACACACTCCATTGCAATGAGGCCAGCGGCAAGGGCCGTAGGGCTCCCCATCCTCTGGTGCATCCAGCTCCGGAAAGCCTTCCACGTTCTCGTCCGGGGCTCGCTGAAGTTAGACTCGGTTTCTTCGCTTCCATGCTGAGAGTTATTGCAACAAGCCCCTACAATCTTGTCAATTAATATTGATGCCGACGCTTGGATCCCCCGTTGGGTCGCCGGGACCTGATCCATTCACTCACCTGAAATCCCTCTTTGACCCCCTTTCCTTTTATGCTATCCAAAGGAACGCAATTCCGGGTCTCACAGGGAGCTGAGTGGGCCAAAAGCCCGCTTTTTTTTTGCCTTGCGCGCCGGAAAGCCAACTTTTTGATCTTAAGCAGGGCGCGCCACCGGGCGTGCATGGAACAACGGGTGACAGAAAAGAATCCAAATCAGCAGCTTTCCGATTTGATTGATCGGATCAACCCCCTGATCGCAGGCATGGGTTACGAAGTCGTTCAAATCGAAGTGCAGACTCATCGTCAGAAAACCCTGCGTCTTTTCATCGACTTCACCATCACTCAGGAAGGACGCTCGGTCGGGATCGAAGACTGCGTCACGGTCACCAAGACGCTGGATGAGCCCCTCGATCAGATGCCCGAAGTCGAGGCGATTTTTCGCGGCAATTACGAGCTTGAAGTCTCCTCGCCCGGCGTTGACCGCCCGCTCCGTACAGCAAAGGATTTTGAACGTTTTTCCGGGCGCGAGATCCGGGTCCATACCTACCGGCCCCTAAAAGCTGAGGAAATCGGGAACACGGTCTATCTGGACCGCAACCCCAAACAAAAAAACTTCTACGGTACCCTCAAGGGCATCGTGGACAACCGCGTGCGACTGGAGATCGACCCAACCGGGGGCGATCCGCAAGCGCGCCAAAAGAGCAAGAAGTCAGCCGGCGGCCGAAATGGCGGCAAGGGCAAGCAGCTGCCCGAAACGGACGCCCAGGCTCATACAAACAGCGCGGAAGAGGTGGCCATCCCCCTTCCCCTCATATCCAAGGCGAATCTCGAACCTCGGTTCGAGTTCGATGAAAGAGAGTAGAAAGATGAACGCTTCCGAATTGACTCGTGTCATTGAATCCGTCGGCAAAGACCGCGGCATCAAGAGAGAGATCATCATCAGCGCGCTCGAACAGGCTCTGCTCATGGCCGCGCAGAAGAAACTCGGCCCTCATGCCGTACTGGAAGCCCATTACAACAACGAATCGGGCGAGATCGACCTCTTCCAGTTCAAGAAGGTCGTTGAATCGGAGCCCGAAATGCTCGAGGAGTCCGAGGAGATCGATATCAAGGACGCCCGCGAGCTCGATCCCAACTGCGAGATCGGCGACGAAATCGGCGTGAAGGTGGACGGCGTGGACTTCGGCCGTATCGACGCGCAAACCGCCAAGCAGGTGATCTTCCAGAAGGTGCGCGACGCTGAGCGGGAAATCATCTTCAACGAATATATCCACCGCAAGGGTGAGATCATCACCGGCATCGCCCGCCGCATCGAACGAGGCAACCTGGTGATCGACCTGGGCAAGACCGACGCCTTCCTGCCCCGCCAGGAAATCATTCCGGGCGAACAATTCAAGCCTGGCGACCGCGTGCAGGCCTACCTCTCGGACGTCGTTCACACGACCCGTGGCCCGCAGCTCTATCTCTCCCGCACCAGCCCGCGCTACCTGATGAAGCTCTTCGAAGTCGAAGTGCCGGAGATCCGCGAGCAGATTGTCGAAATCAAGCTCTGCGCCCGCGAGCCCGGCGCCCGATCCAAGATCGCCGTGGTCTCCTCGGACCGTGACGTGGATCCGGTCGGCGCATGTGTCGGCATGAAGGGCATCCGCGTCCAGAACGTCATCTCCGAGCTCAAAGGCGAGAAGATCGACATCATCCCCTGGTCGGACAACCCGATGATCTTTGTCCGCTCCGCGCTCGCCCCGGCCGAGATCTCCTCGATTCGCGTCGATGAGCGCAACAAGACGATGGAGATCATGGTCGACGACGATCAACTTTCGCTGGCCATCGGCCGCAAGGGTCAAAACGTGCGTCTCGCGGCGCAGCTGACCGGCTGGAGACTGGACATCATCTCGAAGTCCAAGCTTCAGAAGCGCACGGCCGACGCAGTCTTCAACCTGCAGCACATTGAAGGCATCACCGACACGATGGCCCATTCGATCTACCAGGCAGGCTTCCTGAATGTCCGCCAGTTGGCGGGCGCGACCCTTGAAGCACTGCAAAAGATCCCGGGTTATGGCGATGCGGATGCCGCGATGAAGCTTAAGGAAGCGGCGGCAAAGGTGGTCGAAAAGACGGGTGACACGCTCACTCCGGCGGTGGCCGACGACGGCAAAGGCACGTTCACGGCCCAGCCTGCCTCGACCGACGCCAAGACCCAGGCCGAGCAGCGCCTGCGTGAGATGCTCCGCGCCGCCGGCGCCGAGCTCGCTCCAGCCCCCGGTACTGAAAGAAATAAAGAAGGACAGGAAAGCTGAACCGAGCGCGTCACCTGGAATTTAACGGTAACCGCCAACAGCATTTCCAAAAGAGGAATACGATCGAATGACTGATACTCTCAAAGTCTACGAGCTTGCGAAGGAACTGGGGATTGACTCAATCTCCCTCGTCGACAAGCTGAAAGGGCTCAACGTCCATGTGAAAAACCACATGAGCGAGCTCAACGCCGAGCAGGCTCATCTGGCCCGCTCGTCTCTCAAATCTCCTTCGGCAGGCGGCGCAAAAAGCGCGGCCCCCAAGAAGGTCGTCGCCAAGACCCGCAAGAAGACCGAGACCGCTCCGGCTCCCGTCGAGACGCCCGCCCCTTCTGCTGAAAAGAAGGCCGTTTCGCCGATTATTCGTCGTCGCGTCACCTCCAGCGACGGGCGCATGGAAACAGTGACCCAGACCGTCACTCAGGGCTCGCTCAGCGCGTACGAGCACCCAGTCCATCACGAAGAAGGACACCCGGGCGAAGGGCATGAGGAAATGGTCGAAGCTCACGCCGGGCAGCACGAATATATGGAAGCCGAAGCTCACGCCGGGCACCCAGCCCACTCCGTCGAGGAGCAACAGCAGCCCCACGCGCACGCAACGATCGAACAGGTTGGCGCTGAAGCCCACGCTGCAACTACCGGAATGAGCGCTGCCGAAGCCACGGAAGTGGCCGAACCCCAGGCTCCCGCACCGACCACCCC
>CAYXVB010000097.1:4393-13580 GCA_964467785.1 uncultured Bacteriovoracaceae bacterium | reverse complement strand
GACGGAATTGTGCTTTCCATCGTACTCGGGAATCCGCTCCTGGAGGACCTTGCGCGCGTGGATGAGATCCCCAGGGCCGCCGATGTATCCGAGGTTGTCCTCGATGACGCGCCAATTGCCCTGCGAGTCGCGAATGATATCCGGGCCGTAAGGAAAGGAAATCGTCCGAGGGTCCACTTGGCCCTCATAGGCCAGCTCGGCGGTGCGTCCGGCGATTCGACGCGCGACTTCGTGCGGGATCACATCCTCGTAGTTGGAGGATTTTCCAGCGTAATAGTCTTCGAGGAATTTTCGGATCGCGAGCCCACGCTGTTCCACCCCTTTGCGAAGAGTCACGAATTCCGTTCGGGAAATCATGCGCGGCAGCGCGTCGAGGGCGTTGTCGCCCTGGAAATCGTCTTTGGCGAGCTGGAGGAACTGCTCCCGCCGCTCTTTTCCGAGGCCTTCGTAAATCGGGAGCACCTTCTGGTAAGCGGGGCGGACGCGGCCTTGCTCGTCCCGGAGCTCGTCGTAGCCGCGGTCATCCGCCCAGCCAAAGGCAGCAAGCAGGGTGAGAAATAGGGTGGCGAAGAGGGGCTTACGGAGCCTCTGAAGCATCCTAGGTGGAATCGGACGTTCAGCGCGTCGGCCTGAGTAAAGAATGAATCTAGCTGTTCCGCGAGGGCGAAAGGTCCACGACCGTCAGAACTGTGGCGATCTTAAAGAGAAGTTCAAGCGCCAGAATTGAAAAGATCCAGCGCGCCAAGCCTTTCATCCTCGTCGAGGAAGTGGAGAAAATCCGCGGGCGGCGGCGCGACCCAACGCAGTGGCTGCTCCCGGACAGGATGGACGAACCCAAGTTCGGCGGCGTGAAGCAGGATCCGCGGCGCGGCGATCCAAGGGCCGGGGTAGTCGCGGTTGTAAGCCTTTTCGCCGAGCAAGGGGTGGCCGGCTTCGCTCAGGTGGATGCGGATCTGGTGGGTGCGCCCGGTTTCGAGGCGGCATTCGATCAAAGTGCGTCCGTGTCGCGCGCTGAGTGCCTCGACATGCGTGATGGCTTCTTTGGCTTGATCGCGCGGGATCCGGCTGCCGGGGGGAATGGAGCCGCGCAGTCCGTCGCCCCGGTTCTCGATCAGCAGGGAGCGGATCGTGCCGGAGCGGACTTCGCCGTGGGCGAGCGCGAGGTAACGGCGAAGGATCGTGTGGAAGCGAAACTGCTGGGCGAGCGCGCGTTCGGCGTCGGCGTTGCGCGCGAAAACGAGGATCCCGCTGGTCTCGCGATCCAGGCGCTGGACCACGTTGAGCCGGGGCTGTCCGATAAGCCTCGCGGTCTGTTGGATTAGCGTGTCTTGTTCGTCTTTTTCGAAAGGGACGGTGCTGAGACCGGCGGGCTTCCGGACCACGATGATCTGCTTGTCGACGTGGAGTAGGTCCGACTCGGTGATGCGGGGGCCCTGCGCGGCGCCCAGGGCGGGCGTGCCGGCTTTGGGGCGGGGCGCGTTCATGCGGAGCTCGAGCTCGAGATCCGCGGGGACTGGCATCGCCTCGTCGGTGAGGGCTTTGCTCCCTGACCAGATCTTGCCGGTCGCGATGTGGTTGCGCGCCTGATTCCAGCTCAACTGGAATTGCGCGCGCACGCGCGCGTCGAGGCGGACTTTTCTCGAACTGTCACTCATCGTGGGAGGACCTTTGGCGGAGACTCTTTTTACGCGAATGCTTGGACTTTTCGTTGAGGCGTCCTTTTTTTCTCGAGCGCGAAGGCTTGGTTTTGCGGCGGACCTTGGGCCGCGCGGAGGCGGCCGTGAGCAGCTCGGCGAGCTTGGCGATGCAGTCTTCGCGGTTTCGGCCCTGGTCGCGGAATCGATCGCTTGCGATGACCAGCGCTCCGTCGAGGGTCAGTTTCGAGGCGAGGCGGAGCAGAAGTCGCGTCCGTAGCTCCTCGTCCAGGCTCGGGCTTTCCAAAAGGTTCCAGCGGAGGATCGCCTTGGAGTTGACCTTGTTGACGTTTTGACCGCCAGGTCCGGAACTGCGGGCGAAACTAAAGTCGAGCTCGGAGTCCTGGAGCTTTATTCCGGGAGCGATGTCCAGGGTCATTGGCGTGACCTCCCGGGCATGCTTTCTTGCAGCGGATGGTCAGCCAGAAATCTCAGCACATGCCCGGCGAACTCGGTGGGTCTTTCGATGACGAAGGCATGGCCGGCGTCGATCTCGATCAGGCGCGAGTCAGGGATGCGTTCGGCAATGAGCCGGGAATAGTGCAAGGGCTTGAGGTCGTCTTGGGTCCCGGCGACGACGAGCGTGGGCGAGGAGATGCGCGGGAGCTTCGCGGTCAGGTCCAGGGTTAGAAAGCATTCGCATAGTCGCTTGAAAGCCGGGAACCAGGTATCGGGAAAGTGGCTCACCAGCTCGGCGATTTTTTCGAAGTGCGCTTCGCGTCCGCGGATGTACTGGGCGGAAAAGTTGAAAGGCATCGTAATGAGGTAAAAGGCCTTGCGCTCGCCATGACGGATCGCCAGTTCCGTTGCGAGGATCCAGGCGCGGACCTTGGCGCGCAGCAACTCATCGACGTGGCTCGAGCCTCCGGCGATGGTCAGGGAAGCGACGCGCTCCGGATGCCGTGCCGCGAAGTCCATGCCGATCTCCGAACCATAAGAGGTGCCCACGAGATGCGCTTTCTTGATTTCGAGGTGGTCGAGGAGCGCGAGCAGGTCGGCGACGTGCTGGTCGTAGGTGTAAATCTCGTCCGGCTGGTCGGAGCCGAGCTGACCGCGGAAGTCATGGAGCACGACGCGATAGTTCGCGGTGAGCGAGGGGAGCAGGACTCCCCAGGTGCGCGTGCTCATCATGATGCCATTGAGCAGGAGCACGGTCTCGCGCCCGGAGCCCTGGACTTCATAGTACAGATTGAGGCCGGGCGAGTGCGGAGGGCGAAAAGTCGGCATGAGAATGTTTTAGTCGAGCGAGGCGGGCCTCGCCAGAAGAAACCGGCCGGCGGGCATGAAGAAGGGGCGCCCGGAACCGGAGTTCGGGGCGCCCCACTCGTTTGGAACTGACTGATCAGGATTGGCAGGATCAGAAGTCGTAACGATGGATCAGTAACAGCCTGCTTCCTTCGAACAGCTCGAGCATCGCCGTGCCGCCGCTGTTGCTACGGTTGACCTGCACGGGCAGGCTCAGCTTGAGCGCGCCGCCCTGGTTGATCTTGACGAGTTTGAGCGGGTACGTGCCCACGGCGGTCAAGTCATTGTCTTGCTCGGACTTGGGGAAACTCAACCGAACATGGAGATCGCGGTTGGTATTCTCCGATCCGTGGTTCTGGACTTGATACACCATCTTGGCCGAACCCCGGATCCGCAGGCTGTCGTTGCGGAGCAGTACAATCTTGTAGTCGCTCAGCACCGGAATGTCCTGAGTTTGAGCCAGGCTGCCGATCTTGCGCTGCTTGGAATCGAGTCCGCCTTGAACGCTGATGGCCAGGGGCAGGCGCACCGACTCGTCGGAAGTGCGAGTGATCAACGGGAATTCGACGATCCGAGTCTCGCCCGGGGCGAGGCCTTGGACGACCTGCTCCGGGGTCGGGATCTGAAGCTCTGGAGCCGTGCCGTCGAGGCGCACCCGCAAGGTGGGCTCGGTCGCGGCGCCGCTGATGTTCTTGAGGCTGATCTTGAGCACGGTCTCTAGGCCGTTGTGGAAGGCCGGTGCCTCGGCGAGCATCGTCTGGATTGCGTACTGGGCCCGGATGGACAGGGTCTGTTCACCCGCGCTTCGTTCCCCGATCAAGACTTTGAGCTGGATCTTGGAGGCCCGAGCCACGGCCGCGTCCTTGATGAAGAACTCGAACGCCTCGCTGACCGTGGTGATGCTGGCAGCGTTGAGTCCGCGAGCTAGAGGCATTTGCCGGCTCGATACGACAGTGGAGTTTTCATCCAGGGCATTGAGCATCAGGGTCACTTGATTGGCGTCGATGCCCTTGGTGCTGAAGTTACGGAGCACGAGGCGGATCCGAAGGGTTTCCTCCGGTTCGATCAGGCTGTTGCCGTTAGTCTCGGTGACCGAGGCCTCGAGCAAGCGGACCGGACGTTGCTGGAAGTCGATGGACTCGTCTCGGCGGCCGCGTTGATATTCCTCTTCACCGAAGCCCGGGCGGACTTCCGCGTAACGGGCATCGTGCGAGGCCTCGAAAGCGGCGTCATAGAGCTGACCCACGCGTTCGGAGTAAGCGCGGCTTCGGGCCGCCTCAAAGGCCTGGTGATAGAAGTTGGCGTAGTTATCGCCATAAGCCTTCTGATCCGCCTGCCGGAACGCGGGCTCATAGGCCATGCGGTACGCGGAGTCGTAGGACGCGCGATAGGCGCGGTCGTAGCCTTCGCTGCGGCCTTCGCGATAGCCGCGGTCGTAGTCTTCCTGGTAGCTTTTCTGGCGGGCGCGATCACAACCGCGGCGACGCCCCTGCTCGAAGAAGTCGCGGTAGACGCGGTTGTAGACTTCGTCATAACCGCTGCGATATCCGGCGTCCCGCCCGGAGCGGTACCCTTCCTGATAGGCGGCGTTTTCCTCGGGAGTGGGATACGCGCGAGCCGGTGTGGCGGCGGTCTTGAGGCCGGCCACTTGTGCGTTGAGTCGGGAAGTCATGCGGGACAGTAGCGAGCTGAGCGCCTCGGAGCGGGGCGTTCCTTCGCTGGTGTCGTTCATGACCAGCTTAAGGCCAGACTCGCGCGAGCGCTGCTCGAGAGCGGACGGGGTGTTGCCGAGCTGGGAGAACTGATCGCGGTTAAGAACCGGTTGACGTTCCATCTCATCGCGCACGGTCTGGCGTCCGCGGGGGTAGTCCTTGGCGACCGCGTCGGCGCGGGCATCGATCGCGCCCTGGGCGTAACCGTCGCGGGCTCCGCGGGCTGACGCATCCGAGTGTTCGGCTTCGTCACGGCCCTGAGCGGAGCCGGGAGGGGTGGCGTCGCGCTCGGCATCGCTGCGGGCGCGGCGGGTGCCGGAGTCACGGCCCTGGGTCAGGCCGGTAGCCTGGCCTTCGATAGCGCCGCGGTCGCGCCCTTGTCGGTCTCCTTCGTAGGAGCCCTGGCGATAGCCTTCGTCGCGCCCGCGTTCACGCTCGCGGCGCGCGAGATCTTCGGCGCATTGGCGGAGACCCTGAGTCTCGCCTTCGGACGAGCCGCGGAAGCGTCCATCGGCTTCGCCCTGGCGGCGCCCTTCTTCTTGGCCTGCGGCCATCCCATCACGGTATCCATCATTGCGCGCGCCTGAGGTGTCCACAGGAGCGGGAGCCGGAGCGGGCTGCGAACCGGGACCGCCGGGGCGTCCGGGTTGATCATCCCCGTACGCTTGTCGCGCGGAATAGGTCGGACCGCTCAGCAGTCCCGCGATCACTAAGCAACTGACAAATTTCTTCATCTTCATCGGTATCCTCGCTGTTACCCGGCAATTTGCTTTCTAGTGGGATCGGCGGCGCGTTCCCTTCGATATTCTCGGCGCACTGAGCAAGCGGAGTGCCAGTCCGATGGGGAGTGCCCCTTTTTTTCGACGCGGGCATTGATAGCCAAAAAGTGCGGAAAAATGCGCGGTATTTTATCGGAAGGGCTCCCGCGTCCGGGCTGAAGTCGATGAAGGGGGAAGGGCGGGGCCAAAGAGGCACTGGCTTATTGCGGATAGGGTTTGAAAAAATTTCAATAAATGTTGGGCGCGAGGTGCTCGGGGGCAGGTGTGTCCGTCGTGACATTGCGAGGAGTCATGGGGCCTTCGAGTATGACAGTTCCGTGACAATCGACTTCATCCCCTCCGATAGGTTGGGAATATGGAACTCGGTTCCTTGAGGGTCATTCACCAATGCAGAAAGGGCGGCGGGAGGGGGACGGCGTTGGCTGCGCCGGTCACGCCCGTGACCTTGTCCCATGCCCGGATTCTGGCTGTCGAAACCTGTCAGCGCTCGCTCTGGATCACCTTGGAGAGTGAAGCGGAACTCGCTTCGGCTTTCGGGGTTCCGGAATTTGAAGGGTTCGAGATTCATCGGGGCGAGGCCGCTTATGAGTTCTTGCTTCGGGTGTCCACCGGGCTCGAAAGCGAGCTTTCGGGGGAGACGCAGATTTTTGGGCAGATCAAGGAATCTTGGAAGAAGTATCAAGGGAGTGGCCCGGCCACGCCGTTGGCCGCTGTCATGCAAAAGCTTTTCGAGGACACCAAAGACATTCGTTCGCAGTGCCTGCAGGGAATCGGCGGCGCGGGCTACGGCAGCCTCGTGCGCAAGCTCCTCAAAGAGCAGATGTCCCGGTTGGGAGTCAGTCCCACGGGCACGGTGCTTTTGGCGGGGGCGGGCGATATGGCGCATGCCGTGGCGCCCTGGCTGCATGAGTTCAATTTGGTTTTGACCAATCGGAGTCCCGAGCGTCTTCGTGGTCTCTACGAGAATGTAGTGGCACGACCGGGCGTCGATCGATCGCGAATCCGCGTCGTCACGCCGGATCAGGAGCCCCAAGCCTATCGTGACGCCGCGGCCTGGGTCTTTTGCATCCCGTTTGATGCGGGCGGGGATTCCGCGCGCGTGTCGGGCGCGCCCGAGCTGGTGGTTCACCTCGGGGGGTTCCGCCACGCCGCGGGCCCTTGGACCCGGCACCGTGGGTTCCATTGCCTGGACGACCTGTTCGGCCTGCAGGAATCCCGCACGCAATCGCGCTCGGCCCAGCTCGCGCGGGCGGCGAAAGCCTGCGCCGATCGGGCCAAGCTCCGGATGCTCAATCCGTCCCTCAGTATCGCCCACGGCTGGGAAGACCTGGCCGCCTTCGGCTGACGAACCCATCGAAGCGAGAAATCGAGTGAACCCTCTCATGACGACTTCCACGACGACATCCATTGTACTCAAACTCGGAACCCGCAAATCCCTGCTCGCCTGGGCCCAAAGCAGCTGGGTCGCCCGTGAGACGGAGCGCCTCAATCCCGGCGTCCGCGTCGAGCTTGTCGGCATCGAGACCCGCGGCGACCGGATCCTCGACGTCTCGCTCCAGCAGGTGCAGGGCAAGGAGTTCTTCGTGGCCGAGCTGGACGAGGCGCTGCATTCGGGGCGCGTGGACTTCACCGTGCACTCGATGAAGGACCTGAGCCTCGAGCGTCCGGAGGCGTTCGTGTTGGCGGCGATCCCCCGTCGCGAAAATCCGCGCGACGTGCTCCTGGTCGGACCTCGTGGCCTGGAGCGCCTTGCGCGCGGCGAGACGATCCGTATCGGAACCTCGTCGCCCCGCCGGATCGAGAACATCCCGGCCTTCCTTGCGCGCGCGCTACCACGGCGCGAGGGCGCGGAGCCGCGATTCGAGTTCGTCGATATCCGCGGCAACGTCAACACCCGGCTGTCGCGAGTGCACGAAGCCCCCGACCACCCCAAGTACCTCGATGGCGTGGTGCTGGCTTTTGCTGGGTTGATCCGTCTTTATGCCGACGCGCCCGCGCGGCAGGAGATGAACCGCCTGCTCGAGGGCGTGCGCTGGATGGTGCTGCCGCTGCGCGAGTGTCCCGCTGCCCCCGCGCAGGGCGCTCTCGCGGTGGAGTGCCGGCGCTCGGATGCGCGCACTCGGGAAATCCTGGGAAAACTGCACGACCCCGTCACCGACGAGCACGTCGCCCGCGAGCGCGAGCTTCTGGCCCAATGGGGCGGGGGTTGCCATCAGAAGTTTGGCGCGACCTCGGTCGGGTCCGAAGAGTGTGGCCATCTCTTTTACGTGCTGGGAAAAAAGCCGGACGGGGATTTCGTGAGCGAGCTGCGCTGGCCCGCGCCCGCGCGTCCGCCCCGGGCATCGGGAGCGGTGCGCGCCTGGAGCGGCCTGCATTGGCGGGCCAGGTCCGAGGGCAAAGATCCGATCGCGGCCTCAGTGCCTGACCTGGGCGAAGGGCCGGTTTTCGTGGCTCATTCGCGAGCCGTCACCTCGGAGCTCGCGTCGCGCCTGGCGGGCGCGCGGATCTGGACTTCCGGCGCGTCGAGCTGGTTCAGGCTCGCTGAGCAGGGCCTTTGGGTCGAAGGTTGCGCCGAATCCCAAGGCTTCGAGTTGCTGAAAGCGACCCTTTCCGAGCCGATTCTCAGGCTCCCTGATGGAGACGCCTGGACCGTGCTCACGCATGAGGGCGGTCGGGAGACTTGGGATTTTGGCCGCGCGGTGGCGACCTACGCGGTCGCGTCGGAGTCGCGCTCGGCGGAGGCGGTGACGGCCCTTCGTGGCGCCACGCACGCTTTTTGGACGAGCGGCTCCCAGTTCGAAGCGTTCGCGGGCGACGCGCCGCGCGGGTTGGTGCACTGCTGCAGCCCGGGCAAGACGCTGCTGACTTTACGGAAGGCCGGGCTCGAGCCCGTCGTCTTCCCTTCGCATGAGGAGTGGGAAAAATGGCTGAAATGAATTTGAGGCGCCTTCGCTCCGGCAAGGCCGTACGGGAGCTGACCCGGCAGGTGCGGGTTGCCCCGGAGCAGTTGATCCAGCCCTGCTTTGTCGTCGATGGCATCGCCACGCGCGAGGCGATTCCGGGCCTGACCGGCGTCCATCGCGAGACCCCCGATTCGCTCCTGCGCCAGGTGGAACGCGATCTCGAAGCTGGCGTGAGCAAGTTCTTGCTCTTCGGCGTACCCGCCTCGAAAGGAGTGAGCTGCTTCGATCATTCGTTCACCGTCGCGCAGATCGCGGCGCTGAAGAAGCGCTTTGGCCGGGAAATCTTTCTCGCAGTCGATGTCTGCCTTTGCTCCTCGACCGCGCACGGCCATTGCGGCGTGCTCAACGCCGAAGGGGACCATGTCGAAAACGCCGTCACGGTCACGGAACTCGCGCGTGCGGCGACGGAGTTTGCCCAAGCGGGCGCCGACTGCGTCGCTCCGAGCGACATGATGGACGGCCGCATCGGCGCGATCCGCGAATCCCTCGACCGGGCGGGCCTTGAGCGTACGCTGATCATGAGCTACTCGGCCAAGTTCCATTCGCGCTTTTACGGTCCGTTCCGCGTGGCCGCGGACTCCGCGCCCAAGGGCGAGCTCAAGCTCAAGGATCGCGCGACCTACCAGATCGATCCGGGCAATCCCCGCGACGCGCTCCTGAGCTCGCTGCGCGACGCGGAAGAGGGCGCTGACATCCTGATGGTCAAACCGGGCATGCCCTATCTGGACGTGCTCGCGGAGCTCTCGCGCGAGATCCCCAAACCCTGGGCGGTTTACGAAGTCAGCGGCGAGTAT
>CAYXVB010000097.1:0-4383 GCA_964467785.1 uncultured Bacteriovoracaceae bacterium | reverse complement strand
TGGCCCGCGAAGGCCTCATTAACGGCCCCTTGGGCCACCTCGAGTCCTGGACCGCGTTTGCGCGAGCCGGCGCCGCGATGATCATCACTTACGGAGCCCGCTCGGCACGCGACTGGCTCAAACTGCAGGAGAACGCATGAAACAACAAAACACCACCCAGTCCCAAGCCCTCTTTGAACGCGCCAAGAAGGTCACGCCCGGCGGCGTGCACTCGCCGGTGCGCGCGTTTCGCGGCGTGGGCGGCACGCCGCGCTTTGTTCGCCAGGCGCAGGGCGCGCGGATCACCGACGTGGACGGCAACACCTATCTCGATTTCTGCATGTCCTGGGGCCCGCTGATCTTCGGGCACCAAGATGCGGACGTCGCCGAAGCCGTCCGTGGCGCGCTCGGCCGCGGCTGGTCCTACGGCGCGGCCGAGGAGACTTCGCTCGAGCTGGCGGAGTTCATCACCTCCACCGTCCCGGTCGCGCAGAAAGTCCGCTTCGTCAATTCCGGCACCGAGGCCGTGATGGCCGCTCTGCGCGTGGCGCGCGGAGCGACCGGCCGCTCCAAGATCCTTAAATTCGACGGCTGTTACCACGGCCACGTGGATTCGATGCTCGTCCGTGCCGGCTCTGGCCTGGCCGAGATGGCGTCCCCCGACAGCGCCGGCGTCTCCGCCTCGGTGGCGGGAGACACAGTGGTCGTGCCGCTCGACGATCTCGACGCGGTGAGAGCGGCCTTCGACAAGCACGGAAAGGACATTGCCGCCATCATCGTCGAGCCCGTTCCGGCCAATAACGGGCTGCTCCTCCAGCGCGAGTCTTTTTTAGCCGAGCTGATCGCGATCGCGCATCGCCACGGCGCATTGATGATCTTTGACGAAGTGATCACTGGGTTCCGCGTGGCTTTTGGCGGGATGGCCGGCCGCACAGGCCTCAAGCCCGATCTCGTGACCTATGGCAAGATCATCGGCGGCGGCTTTCCGGTGGGCGCCTATGCGGGCCGGGCCGAGCTCATGGATCTCGTCGCTCCCGTGGGCCCTGTTTATCAGGCCGGCACCTTGAGCGCGAACCCGGTCTCGATGGCCGCAGGTCTTGCGATGCTCAAAAAGCTTCATTCGACGAATCCCTACGACGCACTGGAGCGGCGAACCGCGACGCTTTCGGAGCGTCTCGAAAAGGCGTCCCAGGGCCGACTCCGATTCCAGAATTTCGCTTCGATGTTCTGGGGCATCGCCGGCCGGATCGACACTGCCGACGGCTTCGTTCGTCGTCCCGACCGGATTCCAGCCGCTCAGAAGGAGGAATACGCGAAGCTATTCCACTTCCTGCTCGCCGAAGGGTATTATTTTGCCCCAAGCGGATTCGAAGTCTCGTTCCTGGCCACCGCGCATTCGGACGCGGACCTGGACGGACTGGTCCAAAAAGTCGGGGAGTATTTCAATTCCCGTTGAGAACGGTGGCGCAATCCATGGTGTCCAAAACGATCGCGGGGAGCGGAGCGCTCTCCAGCATCCCGCAGCGGCGGGTCAGAATGCTGATGCTTCTGCAGGGCCTTTGGGCCTCTCTCATCCTCGCGCTGGCGGGGTGGTGGGGCTATCTGGTGCTCAAGCAGGCTTCGACTATCCTGGAACTCGAAAAGCGGGTCGGCGCCATGGCGGCCGGCAGCGCCGACGTGCAATTTTTCCGCACGCAAAGAATGCTCGTTTGGGAGTCGGGCACGCTCTTCGTGCTTTTGGTCGCGAGCGTCGGCCTCTATCACGGCCTTTACTGGCGCGATCGCCGTCGTTCGCAGGCCGTTCAGTCGTTCTTCGCCTCGATGAGCCATGAGCTGCGAACGCCGCTGAGCAGTATCCGCCTCCAAGCGGAGGCCATCCAGGAAAACGCCTCGAAGGACGGGGCTTCGCGGGACGCGTTCGCCCTGGCCCGTCGTCTCATCCAGGACACGGTCCGGCTCGAGGCGCAGGTGGAGCGCACTTTGGAGCTCGCGCGGGTCGAAGGCGGCGGCGTGGTCTATTCGGGTCCGGTTCCGATCCGGGCGGTGGTCGACCGGTTGATGCGCTCACTCAAGCAATCTTTCGAAGGCACCCTCCAGGTGGAGAGCCGGCTCCCGGACGCGGAGATCCAGGGAGATATTTCCGCGCTGCACGTGATCTTAAAAAATCTCGTCGACAATTCCCTGCGCCACTCCAAGCGGGAGCCCGTGCAGGTCACCTTGTCGGGAGCGGCCACGGATGACGGTCATTTCGTGCTGATTTATCGTGACAACGGAGTGGGCTATCGGGGAGATCCTTCTCAGCTGGGCCGACTTTTCTACAAGGGGCCCTCCTCGGGCGGCACTGGAGTCGGCCTTTATCTGGTCCGTACTTTGATGCAGCGGATGGGCGGCGGGGTCCGCTTCGGAGCGCAGATCCCCGACGGTGGGACCGCGACCGCTGGGTCCGGCTTTGTCGCCGAACTGACCTTCAAGATCTCCCGTGATGAGGAGCAGGAAGGGGAGGCTCGCCATGGTTAAGCCGGTCGCATCCGCGCGCCTGCTGGTCGTCGAAGACGAGCGCAACATCGGTACGACCTTGTCGGAGCGCCTGAGAGCCGAGGGCTATGAGGTGGCGTGGGCGACTACCGCGGAGGAAGCGCGCTTTGAAATCGACAAGCGCCGCTTTGATCTGGCGATCCTCGATGTCGGGTTGCCGGACGATTCGGGCTTCAACGTGGCGGCCTATCTGCGCAGGAGCCAGCCGGGAGCGGCGATGATGTTTTTGAGTGCCTACGGCAATCCCGAGCATCGGGTCAAAGGGCTCGAGTTGGGCGCGGAAGACTACATCGTCAAGCCGTTCCACATGAAAGAACTGCTGCTTCGGATCGAAAACGGCTTGCGCCGCGCGCGCTATCTGCAGGGGCCGCGTCCCGAGAGTGGTGGAAATATCCAGAGAGAATCCGGAATGGGAGCACGGGCTAGATACTCCTACGCAGCGTAATCTTCAAGCCGCAGCTGCGTGAGCATCTCGAGCTTCTGTTGCTTGAGTCGCTGCCAAAGGCGATGAACGAGGTCGCCATGAGCGAACCTCCGCTGTCTGACGGCGTGACGTTTTGAGATCTGGTAGACGAGGGCGAGACAGCCATCCTCCGACGGGTGCCGGCCGATGACGTTGAGTCGGCGTCGGATCTCGAGGTTCATTCTTTCGAGCTTGTTGCTCGTGCGGATCCGCCGCCAGTGGGAACTGGGGAAGAGATAAAACGTAAGCGCCTGATCAATATCTCGACCTAGGCAATCCACCGCACTCGGATATATTTTCCGGTACTCGCGGCGGAATGCCTCGAGCGCCGTCTTCGCCTGCTCCAGGCTGGTGGCCCCATAAAAGATCCGGTTCAGCTTCGGACGGACCTCGTCGTGCTTTTCCTTCGGTACGCAGTCGAGCACGTTGTCCATTTTGTGCTTCGTGCAGCGCTGCCGGTAGGAAGTCGGAAAGTGGCGTTCTATCGCGGCAATAACGCCCGCATTGCCGTCGGAGACCACCAGGAGCGGATCCTTGAGCCCTCGGTCTTTCAGGTCACCGATGAATTTCCCCCAGACATCACCACTCTCTTCGTTCCCGATGCCGATCGAAATCGACTCGAATTCCCCGCTTTTTAGCACCGCATAGGCCACGAGTACGGCCTGCTTGCGGGTGTTCTCGAGCCGCATCCCCACGCGGATGGCATCGACGAAAAGGTAAGCTACGTCGATCTCCGCCAGGCTCCGCCTCTTCCAGACCCGAAACTCTGCTCGGAGTTTCTCGGTGATGCGCGAAACCGTCGACCGACTCATCTTGAGGTCGTCACCGGCAACGGCTTTGAGGGCCTTCTTCACCTTCCGGGTGGAGAGCCCTTCGACGTACATCTCGCCGACGGCCGTCTCGAACTCCTCGGGCCGACGCATGTAGGGGCGGTGGAACTGGGACTTGAATTCAGGGGCCCCGGCCAACCGCGGCCGGTCATATTCGATCGATCCTGAGGGGGTGTCGATCCGGGTTTTGCGATGCCCGTTTCGGTAAGCTTCTGGGCGCGACGTCTCGGCGTCACCGCGCTCATAGCGACCTCGACCAAGGTACCCGGACACTTCCTCCTCGACAGCCTCTTTGAGAAGCGTCTGCGCGCCTTGACGAACGATGTCCATGAGCGTCACGCCGCCGAGACTGAGTTGCTCAGGTTGAACTGGAGATTGGTGGGATTTTGAAATAGTCGAAGACATGGAGGGTTTTCCTTTCCCTCGCTGCGGCGCTAACCGCCTCGAGGAGTTTGATGGTTGGTTGTTCACCCCCATCCTGGAAAACCCTCTTTCAAATTTCCACCACTTCCGGGACGTCGCCTTTAATTCCGAATGGGCCTACAATAGGTTCAGCAGTTAGCGAGCGGTCGCAGC
>CAYXVB010000096.1:0-13759 GCA_964467785.1 uncultured Bacteriovoracaceae bacterium | reverse complement strand
CGTCCTCGGGGAGGACCTGGGGAAAGGTGCGGACGATCTCTCGGTCGGTGGGGCCGGCTTCACGGTCCTTGTAAGTCGAGTCGATCTGCGGGTCTCCGCCCGTCGAGACGGAGCCCGACTCGCTGGCGTCACTGACCGAGGCGGGGCCGCGATAGCCCGGCGCGAACTTGGGGGAGATGGGAATGACGAAGTCGGAGATGCCCTCGCCCGTGCGCGGGACTTCCACTTCGACGGCGCCGTCGCCCTTTTTGGTGCGGAAAATCATCGTGTCGTTCGCCGCGGAGCCCGGGCCTGAGGAGAAGGTGCCGAACGGATTCCGGATCGGAGTCCGCTCCGGCGTCTCGGAATTGGGAGCGATGACGTTCTTGACAGTGGAGCAGGCGGGCGCGGCCAAGAGCGCCGCTCCCATCGTCCCGATCACCACCGTTTTTCTGAGTCTTCGCGCTTTCACTTGGCCGTTCTCCTTGTCAGAACAAAAGGCTGATACCCAGGCCATACTCAAGGCCGGAAATGACGTTGGAAGTCGTCGTGGTCAGGTACGCGGTCGACGCGGGCCGGTAGCCCAGCACCGCCGAGACGGTGTAGTGCTTGGCCATGCGCCACTCGTAATGGGCGCGCAGCAGGCCGCCGAGGTAGCCCGCGGCGTAAGTGCCGCCGATGCCCAGGGTGAGGTTGCCTCGGATAAGGTTGTAGTTCTCTTCCTCTCCGATCAGGTTCCACGAATGGACGAACAGCAGCGTGAGATCGAATCCGCTATAGAGATTGACCGTGGTGGTGCTCGCCGTGGCGCTCGGATTGACCAGGGTCGAGGCGTCTTTTAAGTATTCAAGCTCGAAGCCGACTTCCTTTTTCCGGTTGTCGTAGCGCTCGACCATCCGGAATCCCAGGCCCAGCACTCCGCTGGTGCCCGCGCCGTTCGGAGTGAAGAGGTAATAGGCGGTGGCGCGATATTGGATCGCGGGCTGGTATTCGGTCTGCCGGCGGGCATCGTCCGTCTGGTTGAAGTCCACGCCGCGGCGGAAGGCCGAGGCGCGCGAGGTTTCGGAATTGTAGCTGCGCGACCAGACAATAGAGCCGGTGTCCGGTTCGGTTACGGTCATCGATAGGATGATGCCGCTGGGCTGATAAGCGAAAGCCACATCCAGGAAGTGTTCGATGTTCTGGAGCTTGGCGATGCGCGATAGCTCCACCGGATTGGTCTCGGCGGAGCTGACGACCACCTGGTCGCCATTGAGGGTGGTTTTCTTGGCCCTGCAAGGCAGGCACTGGATGAGCTTGGTCTTGGTCGTCTTGAGGATTCGCTCGCTTACCAGCAGCTCGAGATGCGAGCGGAAGGACGGCGGCACGTTCTCGCTGAGCGCGATGTTCCGGATCGATACATCCTTCATGCCGGTGACGGCGCCGTTTTTGAGGTCATATTCGAAGTCGCCCATGACGTCTTCGAGTACTTCGTAGAAATTGCGCTCCTTGCCCTCGTTTGCCGAGGCTGACGCGGAGGATAAGGCTTGGCTCGCTAGCACGGCGAGCGCGCAGGCGAGCGCTTTGCGGATGCGACTGATGCGGCTGCTGGCGGTTTTTGACTTCCCTGAACTGCGCACGGTTTTCACCCTGAGGCTCCTTCCTCTTCCGACTCATCGGAATCCCAAGGCGATGCTTAAGGTTTAAGTAGGGATTCAGCAGGATTGGCTAGGTTTGGGGCTAATGAGGCGGGAGTTTTTTGCCGAGGAGCCCTTGAGGAATGGGACGTGGAATGAAGGTCCGTTTTCGCAACATCATCACTTACACCGGAATGGCCTCCGCCTGGTTGCTGGGCGTTGGGGGCTGTTCGACCACGGAGCTCAAGCCGGTTCCGGTTCCCACGCTCGCGGCCCCAGATTACATCCGCGTGCCGCATCCGGCTGGCTTCGATCTCGTGGATGTCAGGGCGATATTCGCGACGCGCGAGGCGCCGGCGCCAGAAACTCTCAAAGACTGTTCGGCTGATTTTCTCAAGCTCAAGAGCGTGGTTCGCACCGCGGATGAGCTGCAGCGAGGGACCCGGGAGCTCGTCAAGAACGACCCGGTCCGTTTTCACTGGTGCTTTTACGGAAAGCTCCTCGAGCTCGAGGCTTCGCTCAAGGCAACGGATTACCTCGACGTGCGTCAAAAATCCGTCCTTTCGACTTATGAGATCTTGGTCCCCGTTGCCAAGGCCTATCTAAAGGAATACCGCGACTCGCGCTACCTGCGGTGGGCGATCCGCCATTATCGCAATTTGAGTCAGTTCGTCTTTTTCCAAAAACTGGATCAGACTCCCCAGATGACCGCCGAGCTTACCGAGGTCAACAACCCATTCGGTGTCTGGCGGGAGCCGGCGAGCGCGGGATCTGTGCTCGAGAAGTATGGCATCATTCAGGCGGTCACGCCGACTCCATCGCCGTCATCGAGCGTAACCGCTCCATCGGTCCCGGCGGACGCACCTGAGCCGATGCTCGCTCCCGAGCTGGTCGACACGAGCGCGGCAATGCCTGCACCCCCGGCTAGCAAGTGAAGGCGTCCCGGCTGAATTGACCGGTCTCTCCATATTTTGATAGCATTGGGGATGGGGGAGCGGTGATGAGAGCAGATGCCAGGATTCTGCGCGTGGCCTTGTTCACGCTTCTGCTCGCCCCGATGCTGCCGATCCAGGCTGGGGCGGACCCGGCCGCCGACTGTCCGACCGGGTTCGGTTTGCTGAATGCCGTCAAGGCGGAAATTCGGAGTCAGGCCAAGGAATACTGGGCCTCTGAAGCCCGGCCCTTCGTGAATGCCATCTTCGGGCGCGGGGAGTCCGCTGCGTTTCTGCGATCCGAGAAGTTCAAGCGCCTTCCGGAATCCGCCAAGTCGGCCCTGACTCGCGCCTATGACTGCGCGGGGGGTGCGGCCTGTCTGGCCGCTCATGGCGTCAAACTCGGGTTCGCTCCGGCTTATGTGCTCTGGGACACCGCGACTATCAGCACGAAAGTGATGATGGCGGCGCCCAAATCCTCTGGAATCAAGCTCGTGGCGATGCCGGCCTCGATCGTCTACAAGAACGCGCCCTATGTCGTCGGTTATACGGCGCTGACCGCCATGGGATGGAATATCCCCGCGCTGCTGCACGAAAGGAGCTCCACTTATGCCACGGAGATCGAACAGGTCATTCCTCGAGAAAGGCCCTTCCGGCCCGACGAACTCATGGTGGTGGTCAACCCGGTCGGCGACGCCAGTTTTTCGCAAGCCACGCGCTGGTTTGTCGAACGAGCCGGCAAGCAGGGCGGGCTCGACAGCAGTCGCGTCGTCACACTGACAGTCTCGGATCCCGAGGACCTCATCAGGCAGCTCGGGGCACTCCGAGAGAAAGGGCGGATCCGGGAACTGGTTGTCGCGGCTCACGGTGCGCCGGGCAAGTTCGACTTCAAGGGCGGCGGCGCACTGGATTTCAATCCTGTACGCCTCGTTGACTCCTCAGGTGAGTTGAATCAGAAGAAACTGGAGGAGCTCCGGCCGCAGATCGAAAAATGGGCGCCGGATCTTTTCGCCGAAGATGCACGGATCAATCTTTTCTCGTGCGAGGTCTCCCGCGGAAAAGACGGCGTGCAATTCGTGAAATCGATGGGCGGGATGCTCCTCAAGAGCGGAGGAACGATCATCGCCTCCCCGCGAGACGTCACGATTTCCCCGATAGTCAGGCGGGGGGGAACTTGAGAGGCAGAGCAGGGATCTGGGCCATCTGCTCGACTATCACTTTGTCACGGTCCCGTTCTCCCTTTTACAGGAAGGTTTGGACTGGGGCGTCGCCTATAAGGCCGCCACCGGCGGATACACCCAGAAGGACAAGGTCACGACGATCCCGATCCCACCGTCGCCGGCCGCGGTTCGCTGAAGCCTCGTACCAGATACATGACTCGGTGTGTATTGCCGTAGGCGCTATACGACAAATGTCGCTTTATGTCCGGTTTGATGAACGGGCCTTCCTTGGCGCCTGATTCAAGTCGAGGGTCACTGACAGCGAAGGAGCGGGGCGTAGATGGTCAAGGTGCCGCGAGACTTCTTGTCCGTGATCGTCATGTTGGCATAAGTTTGTTGGTTGCCGTCAATCGGCGAAATCGAGCCGGTTCCGCTCACATTCGCATTATTGATGGTGATCTCGCCCGAAGCGGCGTTGTAACTTCCTTCAAACTTTTGAGGGCCGAAGAGCAGGACGATTTTTCCTGCTTTTTGATTGAGCTTGACCGTCAACAGATCGGGGCGGCTCGCTTTCAGCTCGGGCATGCTGAAGACGGCTGTGCCCTTGCAAACCAATTCCGAGTTGGCCTGCGCGGCAGCGGAAATCAAAACACCCAGGAAAATAATCAAAGTATTTTTAAACATATAGAGTTCATCCTCGCTTTAGGCCTGATTAACGCTGTGCGTTACTCATGTCAACGAGTTTTGAACATCCTGTCGAACCCAAGGAAGAGGGATTTATCGGATTCGCGCTTAAGCCGCGTTCTGTCCGTCGTCTTTGTCGGTGGAGGTAGAAGTTGAAGTGCTGTCGCCTTGCGTGACAGCCTTGCCGGCTTCAGCCTTAGCGTCCGCGTCTTTCATTGCGGACGCAAGGTTCGATGTAAAGGCCTTGTGCAACAGCAGGATCCGCTCCTCGGTGGCCGGATGCGAGGTGCCTTTGTGGTCGTTCGGGATCCCGTTGAGGCGGTCCAGTTTGCGCAATGCCTGCACGAGGGCCTCGGGGGAGGCTCCTAGGCGGAGCGCTTCGAGGTCGGCTTCGATCTCCTGGAATCGGCTCTGCGCGCCCATCTGCTTCAAGGCGTAAATGAACCCCCCAAAGACTAAAATGGTGCCCGCATAGATGGCCATCGGAACATTCCGTGAAATGAGGGCCACCGCGACAATGAGCATCGTGGAGAGCAGGATCCCGCCGAGGATCAGGCCCGCGGCAAAGGTAAAGCGGCGCCGAAGATGTCGGAGACGGACATGGCTGATCTCGTGCATCATCACTGCTTCGAACTCGTCCCAGTTCAATGTGGCGAGCAGCCGGTCGGAGACGAAGAGCGCGGGGCCGAGCGCGCCCCGCATGCCAGGGATTCCCGCGATCATCGCGTTGGCCGGAGGCTGAAACCCATCTTCACCGCGAATGAGCCAGAGTGTAGGCGTCGGGATCGAGGCGCGCCTGAAGCAGGCTTCGATCCGTGCCTGGGTTTCGGGGTCGGTCAGCGGCGACGTCGCGTACATGCTTTTGAGCTGAATAGGGCCGAGTGCGAATGCGAGCGAGAGTCCGCCCAAAATTCCGAGGATGGCGCCGGCGATGATCCAGGCCGCCCCGGCGATCGGGGAAGCGTGAGTCGCGATGGCGAACCAGGTAAAGAGCCTGAGAGTTCCGAGCAGGACGACAAGATAGCCGATGCCGCTCATGAGACTGAAAAGGAAAGCCCTGCCTGCGCCGCTTGCGGTCACCTTGCCGCGAAGGGCTGCGTCCTTGAGATTGGCGCCGTCCTGCGGTTTTGCGGGGCGTAGCTCGGCAGTTTTGACTTTCGGGGTGGGCAGGACCTTGAATTCGAGCCGACTCTGGATACGCATCTGGGCGAGCAACGCCGCCACGAAGAGCACGTTGGAGTAGATCGGGTAGTGGTCGCGGACATCAAAAGTCGAGACATAAAGCAGGAGCTGGTAGAACAGCCCGACGAGGAACGCGAGACGCACCATTCGCAATTCGTCGTCGATGTCTCGCTCCTCCTTGTCGTTTTTGAGACGCTCGACATTGCGTTCGAAGTAGTCCGCCCAAAGCGCCAAGGCGGCCACCGGGATCGCCGTCATCACCGTCAGGCCTTTGACTGCGGTCTGCGCCGCTTCGATAATTTCCGGATTCGTAACAGGAGTCGCCATCCTTGGACCTATCGGCGTCCTTGCGGATAGCTTGACCGGTTCCGGAGCCCCTTTAGAGCCGCCGCGAGGCCGATGCCCTTGTCTCCATGAAGCCGCTATGCAATGACAGTCAATCTATGATGCTCGTCGATCAGATGCTGTCAGGCCATCGATTGTCGCTCGCGCGGCTGATCTCCAAGGTGGAGAACCGTGATTCCGATCTCTCGACGATCATGCAGCTCCTTTATCCTCATACGGGACGGGCGCAGGTCTGGGGGATCACCGGCCCCCCGGGCGCCGGCAAGTCCACTCTCGTGGACCGGATGACTGCGCACCTGCGTGCCGCCGGCAAAAAGGTGGCGATCGTCGCGGTCGATCCCTCTAGCCCGTTTTCGGGGGGCGCGATCCTGGGCGACCGGATCCGGATGCAGCAGCACGCGACGGATCCGGGGGTTTTTATCCGTTCCCTAGGAACGCGTGGTAAGCACGGTGGGCTTTCGCACGCCACTAAAGAGGTGGTCCTCACCCTGGATGCCGCCGGGTTTGATGTGATCCTGGTCGAAACCGCCGGCGTGGGGCAGACCGAGCTCGACATTCTTCGCCTTGCGCAAACCGTCGTGGTGGTCTTGGTCCCGGAGGCAGGGGAGTCCATTCAGGTGATGAAGGCGGGGCTCATGGAGATCGCCGACGTGTTCGCGGTCAACAAGTGCGATCGCCCCGAGGCGGACAAGATGGTGCGGGAGCTGGTTACCATGGTGGGGATGATCCCCCACGATGAGACGACCTGGTTCATGCCGGTTCAAAAGACCGAAGCGGTCCGGGACGTCGGGGTCCCTGAGTTGATTGCTGAGATCGAAAGGCATCAGGCTCATTTGACGCAAAGCGGCAAAAGACAAGATAAGTCTCGGCTCTTCTTACAAAATGAAGTGGCAGATATCCTGACTGAACGACTACAGCAAACTCTTTCGGCAGCGTTCCAAACCCAGTCAGGTCAGGAACTCGTTCAAGATCTTTTGGAACGTAAGATTGATCCTTATAAAGCAGCAGACCTTATTGCACGCTAGGCTCGGGTCGAGAACCTCAATACCTGATCAAAAAAGTCTAAAGTCTTAAAATACCCGACCGAAATGGTATGTGAGCAGGGCAATTCAGGCTAGGTGGTCTAGCGAGAATGGCCTTGCGGCAGGGGTACAGCAAATTCCTGCCACATCGCAATAAAACAGCAAACCCGCGAACGCGGGGTCGGGCTAGGTGTTGCCATGACCTCGGGATTGCGGGCCTAGAAGAGGTGTATCATGGGTCTGAGAATTGGGACTAACGTCCAATCACTGTCTGCCCAGCGCAACCTGGGTATTTCCAATAGCAACCAGAAGGCCGCCATCGAGCATCTGGCTTCCGGTTCACGCATCTATCGCTCGGCCGACGACGCCGCCGGTCTCGCGATTGCCGAAAAGATGCGCGCCGGCATCCGGTCGATGGGGCAGGCGACTCGCAACGCAAGCGACGGTATCGGCATGATTCAGGTCGCTGAAGGCGGCATGAACGAAGTGTCGAACATCCTTGTACGCTTCCGCGAACTGTCGACTCAGGCCGCTTCCGACACTGTGTCGGACAATGAGCGTTCCTTCATCGACAAGGAAGTCCAAGGCCTCAAGAGCGAAATCGATCGTATCGCCAAGAGCACTGAGTTCAACGGCCGCAAGTTGCTCGCGGGCGAAGGCGAGAGCCTGGAAATCCAGATCGGCTTGCACAACGTCGCCGAATTGGACCGCTTCAATTACGATCCGGCCAAGACCAATGCCACCTTGGACAGCCTCGGCATCTCCGACCTCCACACGAAGGATAAGGGTGCTGCCCAGGAGAACCTGGACAAGATCGACCAGGCGATCTCGACCCTGTCGGAACATCGCTCCGAAATGGGCGCTTTGCAGAACCGTCTGCAGTCCACGATCAACAACAACATGATCTACAGCGAAAACCTGTCGGCCGCTCGCAGCCGTATTGCTGATGTGGACATCGCCTCTGAAACCGCGGAACTCACCAAGCAGAACATTCTGAGCTCTGCTGGCATCTCGGTCCTCAGTCAAGCGAACACGAACAACATGTCCGCTCTCAAGCTGATTGGCTGAGATCGACCCGTTGTAGCTCTCTAGAACACCACAGGTCGGTGGGGGAAGTGCAATGCTTCTCCCACCGGTCTGAATCTTGACTCAAAAATCTCTTTTGAGTTCAGGTGTTTGGTATTTATTGTTAAGTTTGATTGAATTACTCAAGCTTTGACGCCCTGCGCCGATACGCTTGTTGTAGGCAGTAACGAGGCTCACCACCCCGAAGCTGATTACGACAAACGTCTGCCGGTGTTTTTGCTGTATCATGCGGCGGTCTCTCTCCCTGTAGTGATCTGAGTCCGGAATTGTTCACCGGGCTCCGTTGCGCACCCTCCGAACTCCCGGACGTTTCAACTGTCAACAACGCAAACTCGGCCCATGCCTCATGTCGGGGCATGGCGATGACTGGACTCAGACGTCCCTGGAAACAGGGAGGGCATGGACGGGTTTAACCTGAAAATGACTCAGTGCGTCAAAAGTCCGACTGCAAGTAAGGAAGGACGTTATGGGCTTAAGAATTAATACCAATATTGCTGCAATGGCTTCCGCTCGCTCGCTGGCGGGCTCCAGTGAGGCTCAAGCCAAAACTTATGAGCGCCTGGCTTCCGGCCAGCGAATCAACCACGCCGGTGACGACGCCGCAGGCATGTCCATCAGCGAAAACCTGCGCTCGCAGGTTCGTTCGATCGGTCAGGCCGAGCGCAACGCGCAGGACGGCATCTCCTTCTCGCAGGTTGCCGAGGGCGGGTTGACCGAGATCGGCAACGCAATGGTTCGATTGCGCGAGCTGGCCGTGCAGGCGGCTTCCGACACTGTCGGAGACAAGGAACGCAGTTACATCAATCAAGAAGTCCAGACAATGGTGCAAGAAGTGGATCGCATCGCGAATGTGACCAACTTCAACGGCACGCACCTTCTCAATGGCCAGTCCGATAAGGGCGAGCTGGAGTTTCAGGTCGGCATCCGCAATAGCGAGGCGGACCGGATCAAGTTCAAGGCGGATGAAAACGACGTGCGCGCCTCGACCCTCGGAATCGACGGCCTGGATTATACCTCGATCGATGGCGCCCGCGAAGCGATGAACAGGGTCGACGACGCGGTCGGAAAGGTGTTCGAAGCCCGTGCCCGTCTCGGCGCGACTCAGAACAAGCTCCATTCGACGGTTAATAATCTTGCCGTGGAAAAGGAAAACCTCTCCGCTGCGCGCTCCCGCATCGCAGATGCGGATATCGCGCAGGAAACTTCGGAGCTGGTCCGCGGCAACATCCTCCAGCAGACCGGTATCGCCGTTCTCGCCCAGGCCAATCAAAGCACGGCGTCGGCACTCCGTCTCGTCGGTTAATTTGCGCCCGAATCCGGGGCACTTGTAGATCCCCGGATTCTTTAAGCCCGCCCCCTGGGAGTGCCGAGCTCCTGGGGGGTATTCTTTTTTTTTTGGATGAGTGCGTACCCCTCTTCGCACAAATTCTTGACACTCAAGCTGAACGGTTTCACAATTCCACTTATAAGTAGTCTAACGAAGTAACTATTAAAGAGGGGTTTCTCTAATGAAACGTTCTTCGAAAGTCGCCATTGCGATGATCGCCGGCCTGACCTCCGTCAGCGCTTTTGCTGCCGACATGAAGGTCGGTGGCTTCATCAACGGTCAATACTCCCACAACTTCACCAACACCGCGGGCAACGGCTTCTACGTTCCCGAGGCGACCCTGGTCCTGAGCAAGGACATGGAAAACGCGAACACCATGTTCATCCTGCCCTTCACGATGACCGGTGGCACCGCGAGCACCATCGGCTTCACCGGCTCCGCCGCTCAGGCCTTCATCGGTTATAAGTACTCCAACGGCTTCAGCTGGAAGCTCGGTCAGTTTGAGAAGATGTTCGGCGCCGAAAGCATCTATGCTTCGCTCTCGTCTCTCACTACGACGACGGCCCTGAACAACCTCTACGGCTTCACCCACACCGGCATGATGCTCGGCTACGCGACCAAGGGCTTCGACCTCAAGCTCCTCGTGGCTGACAACTCCCTCGGCGTCGGCGGCACCGGCATTTGGGGCGCCAACGGTCCGGACCTCGGCCTCCGCGCCGACATCGCTGACATGTTCTATGTCGGCGGCCGTTATCGCTTCCAGGCTTCGGGCGCCAACACCGACTACCTCGTCAACGCCGGCATCAAGATGGACGGCAAGCCGTTCATGGTCGGCCTCGACTTCGCTCTCCGCAACACCGCGGCCAACGTCTCCGGCCTGGGCTTCTCGCTTCTCGGCAACTATGCCCTCAGCGACATGACCGACATCGACGCTCGCGTTGAGTACCTCACGGGCATGACCTCCGCTGGCGTCGCTACCAGTGGCCAGAACAACCTGCTCCTGAACATCGGCCCTGCCTTCAAGATGACCAAGGACATGCGCGTCAAGATCAACTACAATATGACCGCTCCGAGCCCGGGCTCCTCGACCCACTCGGCTGACGTTTCCGCTGTTTACATGATGTAATCCTGTTTCGAGACCTGGTCTCCAAACGTCAAAAGGCCGACACCCTTGTTGGGGGTGTCGGCCTTCTTGTTTGGGGCGCCCGGCACGCCCGACACGGGGTTCGCTCATCTTCGTGTTGCCTCCGGCCGATAGGCCCTAGGGAGGGACCGGTCATGAAGATTTACGGACCCAGTGAGCTTTTCAGGTATGTCGACCGCGTGCAGGCGCGCGGGGACGGCGACGCCTCGCAGGGACAACAGGGCAAGAATAAGCGCCATCCCGAGCACGAGCAGACCGATAAGAACGAGCAAGGCGAGACGGAAGGCGCCCCCGTCAACGGCGAGAAGGTCGACGCCGCCATTGCCTCTTTTGACTCAGACCAGCAGGCCAAAGCCAACGGGCTTCATGCGGAGCGTACCGGCAACGGTCCCGGCCTCAAGGTCGTGCTCAAGGACACAAACGGTGAGGTGGTGCGGCAGTATTCAGGGGACGAGTTTCTCAAGCTTCGCGACAACGCGTCCAAGGACTTCAAGGCCCGCGGAAAACTCCTTGATCGCAAGCTCTGAGCCACGCTAGTTTTCGGTGAGCGTGACCATTTTCGTCCTGTCTGATCTCCACATAGTGGATGCCGTTGATCCCTTGTATTCCTCGGTTTTGAAGCTTCTGCGCCAGCGGGCCGCGCCCGGTGACGTGGTCGTCCTCGCCGGCGATGTGTTCGATCTCTTCGTGGGTGACAAGCTCGTGTTCCTCGAGCGTTATCGGGACTTCCTGTCCGCGCTCCGTGAGGCCGGCGACCGCGGCATCCGGCTGCATTACATCGAAGGAAACCATGATTTTCTCCTGCAGCGAGCGTTTGCGGGCGTGCCAGGTCTGGAACTCCATCCGCACGAGGTCAAGATCGAGCAAAGCGGCCACCGTTTTTTGGTCGTCCACGGCGATACGATCGATCGTTCCGATCTGGGCTATCGCGCCTTGAGGTGCTTTTTTCGCAGCCCGGTGATGAGGGCGCTCGTGCGGATCTGGCCAGGCAAGTGGCTTGATGCTTTTGGGCGCGCCAGCTCGGAGGCGAGCCGCGGGCGAAAGCCCCTGCTGCCCGGCGAACTGCCGATCGAGCGTCGCGAACGGCTGCGACAGATCTATCGAAGTTACGGCGCTCGGATGATCGCTGAGGGCTATGATTTTGTCGTGGCGGGCCACTGTCACGATCTCGATGAAATGGGTTTTGTCGTGGGCGGCCGCAATGGCCAGTACATCAACGTGGGATATCCGCGGATCCATGGATCCATGCTGGTGTGGAACGAGGGCGAGCCGCGCATCCACCGCGAGCCACTGCCCTGAAGCTGAAGCTGAGTCGACTCAGAGCGCGCCGGGTCCGCTGAACGCGACGTCGCAGTCCAGGCGGTCGAGCGGGTCATGTCCGCAGAAAAATCGATAAAGCTTCTCGGTGCCCCAGAGGTAGTAGATGCGGATTTCGACCTCGTCGCCGTCGTCGCTCAGGGTCGTGACGATCCGGGTGGTGCGATCGAGAAGCCAAGTGCCCTTTTGCGCGACAAAGATGCTCTCGGCGCGCCGGACGGCCTCCTCAATGTCTGCAGGCGAGAGTTTTTCGCCGCTGCCGCCACCGTGGGCATGAGCCGGAGCCGTGGTCAGCGGATGGGTCAGCAAGAGGGAAAACAAAAGGGCGAAATGTTGGGTAAGCATAGAGAAAAGTGGTGGCCTTATATCTGAACTAAAATTGTCAGGCAATAAGAAAGCTCCGCGGCATAATCGTTGCTGCGCAGGATAGGTCATGAATGCGATTTTCATTTACCGGCTGACGATGAATCGGCGGGTCGTTGCCGCGCTCTTGCTGAGCTCGGTCGGCCCAGTCGGGGTGGGGCTCCAGGGCTGCGCCACGCCAGGAGAAAAGACAGTGGTGGGCGGCGTGGGCGGCGCTGCGGGCGGCTCAATTATCGGTGCGGCGGTCGGCGGTACCAAGGGTGCGGCGATCGGGGCGGCCACCGGGGCGGTCGTGGGGGGCGTGATCGGAAACTATCTCGATCGACAGGCCCAGGAGCTTGCCCAAGTCGCCGAGACTCATCGCACTGAGCAGGGCATCTTCGTGCGTCTGAAGAACGATCTCCTTTTTGAAACCGGCAAAGACGAACTTCGGGACGCAGCTCGCACGCAGCTCCAAGATCTTGGCCAAATTCTCGCCAAATACAAAGACGACCGCATCCGGGTCCGGGGATTTGCCGATAGCACGGGCTCCGAAAAGCGGAATCAGGAGCTCTCTGAACGGCGCGCCGACGCGGTGGCGGGCGTCCTGCGCCAGCAGGGCGTGAGCGATCGGCAGATCATGACGGCCGGGCTCGGCGAGAGCCACCCGATCGACACCAACAACACGGCCCAAGGGCGCGCCAAGAATCGTCGGGTCGAGCTTTATATCGATGTCGCCCAGAAAGGTGCTCCGGCGACGGGCTGACTTATGCCCTCAGGAGGAACAGATTTCAGGAAGAAACGCGGGGAAGCATCACGGTAAACGTGGAGCCCTGGCCCGGCGCGCTCTTGATCTGGATGTCGCCCCCGAGGCGCCGGATGATCTCACGTGAGAGGTAGAGACCGAGCCCCAAACCAGGCACGTTGCCGCGCGGGTGCAACCTTTCAAACCGGTGGAAGATCCGTTCTTGGTTTCCGGCCGCGACACCATGGCCGTGGTCGATTACTTCAAGTTGGACTTGGCCATGCGCATCCCGCAGCCGCACCTGGACGGGTTTGCCGTCGCCATATTTGATCGCATTAGAGATGAGGTTGTTTAAGACCTGCTCGAGCTTGAGATTGTCCCAATAGCCCCAGCATTCGCCTTCCGCCTCGAGCGCGATGAGATCCTTGGGCAAGCCGAGATCACGGGTGAACTGTTGGATCACTTCCAAAGCGATTCGTTTGAGGCTGACGTATTGCTCCTTGAGCGACAACTGGCCTGCGTCGATGCGGGCCATCTCCAAGAGCGAATTGACGAGCGAATCGATGCGATGGATTTGTTTGTCCGTGATCTCCGTGACCGACAGGAGGCGATTCAGAGCGGTTGGACGGGCCACTTCCTGATCGAGTTGTCCGATGATCCGTCGGACGAGTCCAGTTTGCATGCAGAGCGGGGTGAGTGGAGTCTTGAGCTCGTGGGCGAGGATCGAGATCCAGTCGCGAATCCCGGAGATCTCCCGGGACATGCGATCATGACTTTCGGAGAGCTCAAGAAGCGAGGCAATAGCAAGCGCCGCGCGCATCGCGCCCGGAAGATGGCAGTGGGTCAGCTCATCGCCCTCGGATACCACCGTCAGAGCG
>CAYXVB010000095.1:0-13960 GCA_964467785.1 uncultured Bacteriovoracaceae bacterium | reverse complement strand
GCTCCTTCACGCGCTCGAAGCGCTGCTCCGTCTTCGCCAGGTTTGCGCCGATCCGGCCCTTGTCCCGGGCCTTGTCGCGCCCGAGTCGCTGGACCGCGTCTCCTCCAAACTCGAGCTGCTGCGCGAGACGGTCGAGGAATCGCTGGACCTCGGCCACTGCGTGCTGATTTTCTCCCAGTGGACCAGCTTGCTGGACCGGATGGAGCCAGTCATCCACTCGTTGGTGGGCACGGATTATCTGCGCCTGGATGGCGCGACCCGGGATCGCGCCGCGGTGATTTCGGCCTTCCAGCGCGAGGACGGTCCGCGTGTGATGCTGCTCTCGCTCAAAGCCGGCGGCGTGGGCGTGACCTTGACTCGCGCTGATCACGTCATCATCGCTGACCCCTGGTGGAACCCGGCAGTCGAAGATCAAGCCGCCGATCGCGCCCATCGCATCGGTCAGGACAAAACCGTTCTGGTACAACGCCTGGTCGCGCGCGATACAGTCGAGGAAAAGATCCTGGCCCTGAAGAAAAAGAAACAGGAGCTAGCTGATGCGATCCTGGGTTCCACGCCTGGGCCCGGCGCTACCCCAGGCCGGAGCGCCACTCTGGGCGATCTTCAACTGACTCGCGAGGATCTGCTCGAACTTTTACGTTAAAATTTTAGACATCTACTTAAACTTAAAACACTAAAAACCAAGACTCCGGCCACAATCACCTGATTTACTCCATCTTTTCAGATATTTACTGAGTATTGAAAAAGTTTAACTTGGGCCCCGACCTTGCTTAGTCCTCCTCCAAGGAGATCGCTTTTATGAAGGCCCGAGGCACCTCGATTTTCATCCCACTCTTGCTCAGCTTGTCGTCCTCGGCCCTGGCCGCGGATCCCTGGGCGACGGTCCATCGCTTCTCCAACCATTACTATGAGCCGGGTCGCAAGGTCATCGTGCCGGCCCAATGCCCACCCGCCTCCGCTGCTCCCCATGGCGCCCCCCTTGCCGCCAAAGGATCCGAGACCCCGGACGCCTTCAAGGAATGTCTGAGCGAAGCCGAGGTCGTCGGCCTTCGCCCCGAAACTGCCGGCGTCGAAGTGCGCTTTCGCTCTGGCGCTCTCAAAGGCACCCACACAGCGGTTCCTCTGTTCCAGGTCGCCATTCCGGATGGCTGCACCCTCTCGCGAGAGTTCTATTATTGCGTCGGCATGGAGGTTTCCGGCCCGGGTGGGGTGCAAGGCAAGGTGATCGGCATCCATCCCAACAAAAACGTGGCAATCCGCCTGCCGGACGGCACCGGTCGCACCCTGAATGCATCCGTGCTCACGCGTAAAGCTCCATGCACCAACGTGGAGCGTTGCTTTGCCGAAATGGAGGCGCGCCTCTGGAAGAACGGCGACCAGACCCACGTCAAAGTCGTCGATCCTTACAATCCCCCCCGATGCGTCGATCAAGATTATAAGTCTAACTCATTGACGATCAACGATAGTCGGAACCGCCGAAGGTCCGCCTCCGACGTCACACAACCCCCGGGATTACAGGACGAAAGGCCCGCGACCGGGGCGGCGCGAGCGTTCTGAATGGATATTTGACGCATCGCAATATTTTTATTTAGAACCACTCTTGTTCGTGTTAAATACCACCGCCGTAACTTAAACAGTACCGCCCTGAGGTCTCTTCGAATGATGTCCCTTCGCAACTCCGTAGTTTCCAGTCTGTCCTTTGCCACCGTCGCCATCGTGCTTTGGGCCACCGGCTCTCAAGCCGAAACCAGCCTCCGATCGGACCTCCCGGATAGCTACCGAGTACAGGACCCCACGAGTTACCTCGCGCTGGCCGCGCTTTACCGAAACGCTCCCGAGGCGGCGGCGCCCGAAGACTTCTTTTTCCCTCCAACCGCTCCCACTGCCTCGCGCTGGGGCCGTCGCGCTCCCTCCCCCGTGCTTCCGCCCAACCCGTCCAAGTGCACGCTCCTTGGCCGCTACGGCGAAACGCCCTCCCAGCCCTACTCGCCACTCTTCATCAACCGGGTCAACATGCCGGCAAACGTCGGCAGTACAGGTCCCGTGATCAAGAGTGCCGGCAGGGAATTTATTTTCATGGGCATTCTCAGCGACGGCAGCGCATTTGACGTCGAAAACGCGGTCAAGCTCCGCGACACCATGGGCTGGATCGAAAAACGCGAGCGCGACCTCGTCGTCCATGCCCGGCAGCTCCCCGGCTACTTCAACACTCCAGTCGACATCTATCTGCGCAAGAACGGGGATTTCGTCAGCTTCTGCCTGCGCGAGAAAAATGGAGCCTCGACAAACGCCTGCGAGCCCAATCCCAACACGAGCGCTCTTTTCTCCCACAAGGAGCTGATCATGTACGGCTACTGCTGGTCCGCGAGCTCCGACCCCGCCTCGATCTCCGGAGACTTGAACGACTTGAGCCCTGCCTTGGCGCTCAACGGGTCGGGCGACGAAGCCGCCTTCCGCAAAGTCATCGGCCGTTACGGAAACAACTACTATGTGGGCCGCTCACAGTACATGTTCACCGACCGCAATCTCGACCTCGAAAATCCGGTGAGCTACACGCTTCCCGCCGACGACCAGGGTCCGATCAAGTTCATCCTCGCGTCCAACGGCAACTTGACCATTCACGGCTATCCCGTCTATCCCATCGACGGCCATGTCGCCTTCAACGCGCTTAACGCCGAAGGCAAGCCGATCCGATTCCTCGACCGCGACACGGGCCGCGTGATCACGCTTCCGGCCAAAGCCTTCCGCTTCACCATCACGGAGTCGGACGACAGCTTCGAGAACCGCAAGCGCCGGGCGGCAGAAGATCGGATCAGCCCACCGGGCGGCCGCTTCTTCGCGATCACTGACTGGAGCTTCGGCCATCAAGACATCCGCTTTTACGAGCTGCTGCCGGCCCCCGCGGGCGCCAGCTACGACTACGCGCTCAAGGCCTTCGGCAACTTCCACGGTGACTCGCGTCCGGCAAACCTGGACTACACGCATCGCGGTAGTGGCCGATGATCTCATTGGCCACCGGCCCGGAGCCACAAACCTACTGAGCTCAAGGCTAAAAAGTTTCCGGGCTTTTGTCCAAGAACTCGAAACGAAGCACCGGTGGACGCGGGCCCGCGCCTTTCTGCAACACCCGCACGCGGCCCCGATTGAGGCTGAACTCCACGCGATACCCCGGCAGCGCGCGCCCGTACTGCGGAAGCGAGCGCACCAGGAAATCCGCCTGCTTGGACTCGTTGACCAGGATGCCCATCGCCTCGAGCATTGTCAGCTTGTTGCTGAAGGCCTCGCCGCCGCGGCCGAAGTTGACGATCCCGACAAAGCGCTGGAAGTCGGCATAATTTGGGTCGCCTTCCTGGAAGGAGAGCGAGCCCTTCATGTAAACAGCGTCCATGTAAACGGTGATCGTCAGGTCCCTCTGCGGCTGCCGCGCCCACTGGTCCAGGATGTCGTGGATCGTGCGCGACTGACAAAGCTCCCAGTGGCCTCCCACCGTGTAGAGATGCGCGGGCGCGAAATTGAACGTGATCTCCCCGCCCCCGGAATAGACCCAGTGATTCGGCTCGCAGTCTCCGAAGAAATACTCCTCAGAAGGTCCGTCGTCCTGAAGGTAAACCACGGGAATCCCCGCTTTCTTCGCCGCTTTGACAGCGGCATCCATCCCGACCTTCGTGGACATCCGGCCATCAAACGCCACGGACGGATGAGTCACCACCAGGGCAGCGGGTCCGCTCAGCCTGACCGAGGAAGGAGGATCGAAAGCCCGCTTTGGGCAGGCGCCAGCCCAGGCAGGCACGGCACTCGTCAACAGCGGCGAGAGGAGCATTAGCGCCAAGCCGCTGGTAAAACCTACCGCGCGCCAGCCGCGTAAAAACACCGTCGTTTCAAGCCCATCCGTCCATCGCCTACAGGTCTTCATCCGCCAAACTTTAAACCGGATCGGGTTTTCATAAAAGAGACGAAAAAGACTACAAAGCTAAGTTAGAATGAGTCTATACCTGCCTCTTCGTTGCTTCTGCTTGCCTTCGTTTTCCTTGTAAACACTGGCCGCGCCGCAGAGACTGACAACTTCCATGGCCGTGACCCCTCACGCGTCATGGATTCTCTGCGACCTTTGGACGACTTCGTCAACGCGCGGCTGGACGAGGCGCTCACACTGGCCAACGAAAAATCGGGCTGCCCCACCGACGGGATCCACAAAGCCATCAAAGTAAAGCTCGGCGCCATGCCCTTTGGCCAGGCCGAGAATTTCGCGGACGAAAACAAGAGTGTCGCGCGTGTGATCGTGCCCAAGGACCAGAACATCTACACCAAGAAAGGCGCACTCTGGGACACTCTCGCTGTGCCCAGTTGCTCGCCGATGATCCGGCTCGCGGGCCACTGGACCGGCACGGACAAGCTCGGGCATTTCTTTTCCGAAGGGTTCGAATATCACGTTCGTGGCAAAGGCAGCTCACTCGACGCGCACCGCTATGGCACCACTACCGAAAAGGGGCTCTTTGGCGCGGAAACCACCGGCGTTCGTTCCTATGGGGACCTCGCCGCCAACACCAGCGGATTCGACTTCTACTCGGAGGTCTTGGGCGGATCCAATCCTTACTTCGAGTGCCGCGGCGGGCGCTATGTTCGCACGGCACGCAAGTTCAGCTGGAAGGACCATATCAACGAAGCCTGGGACGAAGCCGTCAACTGCTCGACTTACACCTCGGAGCTAGGTGCGATCGTTTCAGGCAACCTGTCCGCACAGCGCCTCTCGTGCCCCATCGATATCGCGGCCTGTCGCCGTATCGCTTCGCTGCGAGGGGCGCGCCGCTTTGTCAACCCGGAGTGCCTCAAGCTCGCCAAGCAGGAGTCTGCACGGAGCGCGATGACTGATCCGGGCCATACTCCGGCAAGCTGTTCCGGCGGCCCGCAACCCTGCGAGTTTCGCGAAATCCGCAAACAGGTGCGCGACCTCGCCACGCCGCTTTCCGCCGTACCGGCGACGCACCCTAAAAAATAAACGCGTCGACTGCCGCAGGCCCAAGAACCGCTGTCCGTACCCGCGGGCGTGGGCCAGTTAGTGCAGGAAGCGCGTTCGTGAACGCGCAGGTCCGTCGGCTTCTCGTCGACAAGCCCACCCACATCATCGCCCAGTTCGTCCGCTACCTCTTCGTGGGCGGAGCCGCAGCGATCATGGACACCGCCACCCTGCTCGTGCTGAATCGGCGGCTCGGCATCCATCACCTGTTCGCTGCCGCGCTCGCTTTTATCGTGGGACTGGGAGTCAACTACCTTGTCAGCATCGCATGGGTCTTCAGGAGCCGGGGAAATTACCGCCAGGAACTCCTGCTCTTCGCGATCATCGGACTCGGGGGCCTCGCGCTCACGGAGCTCATCCTGTGGGTCACCGTCAATCTGGCCCGCTGGTCCGTTTTCGGAGGCAAGGTCCTCGCTCTCGGCCTCGTGCTGCTTTGGAATTTCGGAATGCGCCGAAAACTCGTGTTCGCGGCCGCGCGATAGCCGTCCGCGGCATTGGCCGGAATTCCGCCTTGTGCCGGGACCCCCGTGATTTCTACAATTCCGAACACCGATGAAGTTCCCTTTCGTGGTGGCCACGGCCTCTTTCCTCTTCTTCTTGACCGCATCAGCGCTCGCGCCCCGGCGGGGCCAAGCCGCGACGCTTCTCGGCGACCCGACCCTGCCCGAACTGGCCGACCCCTATCTCACCTTTTTTCGCGACACCGTCATCCTCAGCGGCACTGCGCAGTACGCACTCCAGTTCCGGACGCTTGCGGACCTATTCAACGCGGGCCCGTTCGTGGTGGTCTGGAACAGTTTTTTCCTGCCTGACGGAACCCCGATGGCCACGGACCGTTCCTCGGCCCATAGCTGGGACATGAAACCCGTGCTCTGGTCCCGCGAGCGCGGGACTCGCCTTTGGGATTCCAAGCGAGACCGCCTCCCGCCCCGAGTCGTCTGGTATGGCGGGCGCATGCGTTCGGACGGGAGCATCGGCGCCAGAGCCCCGGAGTGGCCACGCGACAATTTCAGCCGCGACGTGTTTGCATTCACGGAGCGGGAACCAGGCCGCTGGATCAGTGCGGCCGAATCCATCTTTCATCGGCGAGTGGACTGGCCACGCCCCAAAGGCAACTACCTCGGTCATCGCTATGGACATCAGATCATTCAGCTGGGTAACGGACCGCGTGGCGAAGCGGACGACAACCGGCCTGCGATCTTCTTCGAGGAAGTGACAGAGGTTCGCCCCGATGGCCTGCCGACGATCACCAAGATCTTCATGGACCGCATGGAAACGCCATATAGCGCGGCGGGAAAGCCCGTGGAGCTGATGAGCCCCCTCAATCCGCGGACGGGCAAGCCATGGCCAAGCACCGTGCGCGAGGACGGCTCCGCGCTGGTCGAAGGCCCGCTCTACTTCCGCTTTCGGCATGGCGGAAAAAACTGGGAGGCGATCGGCTTTTCCGCGGGGTCCTACTACTCGAACTACACGATGAACTTCGCGGCGCGGAAGATGGCCGACGGCAAAAAGGGGCGCCCATTTCGACCCGATCTCACCGACGCCGGAGATGACCTTCAGGATGCCGGAGCGGGGCTGCGAGCGCTGCTGGGGATTTATGGAGGTCCCGGGCGACCCTCCGTGATCGTCGATAGCGAAGGCTCCGCGGTGACCGATTCCGAAGGCAACCTCAAAGTCCTGTTTCATGGCTATCGCAGAAACTCGCCAAACCCGACTCGATCCGTATTTCTGGGCAGCCTGCGCGTCCGGCAACGCCGCGACGGCTCGCTCCGCTTCACGCTCCTGCCGCCGCGCAAAGGCTCTCCAGGCCCTCAGGTACGGTCATTGCCTGCGTTCCACAACGGCCATGCCCTACCGATTCAACCGAAATTGCGCGGCGCTCTCATTCCTTTGGCTCACTCTGAGCGTGCCGGCGGGGCTCCTGCTCCGGCCGACGCGGGATGACTTCAGCCAATTCTATCTCGGAGGCGCAATCGCCCGCGAGGGTAAATGGACCGCGCTTTATCCGCAGCCTTGGAGCCGCCTCGACAACGCCGGGCTGCATTCGACCGGCACGCCCGACTGGAAAACGCTGAGCAAAAGGCGGGGTGCGCCTGACTACACTCACTTTATCCTCCCTCCGCCGACAGCGCTCGCCTTCGCGCCGCTATCGCTACTGCCTTACCGCCAGGCCTATTGGCTTTGGATCGCGCTGCTCACGCATGCGAGTTGGCTTTTGGCGCTGCTCGCCGCGCGCCTGTTCCGGGAGCTTGCCGGCAAACCGAGCCGCCTCGAAGGAGCGCTCATCCTGCTGATCGCCATCTCGCCTCTGACGGCGCGTGCAATCCGCGTGGCCAATGTCACACCGCTGATCGCGCTTTCATTCGCGGTAGCACTGCTCGCGCTGACGCGACGTCGCGCTCTGCCGGGCGCTCTCGCACTCTTCGCCGGCTCGACGCTCAAATACGCGACCTTGATCCTGGCACCCCTGCTCATTGCGATGCGCCAGTGGCGACTCCTCGGACAAGCCGCGCTCATGGCTGCACTCTCGCTTACGGCCACCTTCGCGCTCGCCGGCGCGCCCATTTTCTCGGAGTTCCAAGACCACATCTTGCCCACGCTTTCACGGCCTTCGGCCTATCTCGGCAATCAGTCTTTGCCCGGTATGATGGCACGAAGCTTTGGCCGCCCCCTGCCCGGCCCGATCGCCGCGTCGTTGAGTGTCCTGCGAGCCGGCTCGCTTCTCCTCCTCTTAGCGCTGCACGCGCGCGTCCACCCCAAACAGTGGAGAACACCCGCCACGATCCTCGCGGCCGCGGCCGCTCTCATCGCCTGGCTTCTCATCTTCAGCCCGATCGCTTGGGAGCACTGGCCGATTTTCCTCTGTCCCGTCTGGGGCTGGATCCTTTGGGAGGGCTTTCATCACCGGGAGGTGCGCGCGCTTTGCGCCGTGTCGCTGCTCTTGATGTACTTTCCGGCCGGCATCATCCAGGTCCCAGGCATTGCGACCTGGCCCGTAAAATTCCCCGAGCCCTGGAACTCCTGGCAGCTCTTTGGCGTCATGCTGCTGTTTTTGCTCGCGGGGCGGAGGCTGGGCATTTCAAGGGTTCTCACGCAAACCAAATCCCTCTCAGAAAATCCCGTAGGTGCGGAACCTGCACGCCGATCAGGGACGCCAACGCGCCGCTTAGCAGGATGAGCGATACCATTCTTCCAGCGACGCGCATAGAGCGGCTTCCCTGGCGCAACCGGGCCGAGATATCCGCCAGGCACAGCGCAAGTAATAGGGTCCACGCCAGGCTATAGCGGATCATGCTGCGAAACTGCACGCTCTTGAGCCCGCAGAGCGTGATCGCAAAGATCACGAGTGCCGCCAAATGTACTGGTGCGCGTCGTTGCCAACCACTCGTTGTTCGCTCCGCGCCGGGCGTCCAGCCCGCCCGGGTCGCGAGCCCCAACGCGAACTCGATCAAAACGAGTCCCCCAAACGCCCACAGCGAGGCCCACGTGGCCACCCGGTCAATGGCATAAGAAAAACGCCAGCTGCTCCAGTCCCAGAGCGCACTCGAGTCGGCGACGACGCCCCAGCCGATTCGCTGCGTTTCAAAATAGAGGTCAAAACTGCCAAAGCGCCGCTTGCAATAAGCGAAGAAAAGGCCGGCGCCCGCGCAGGCCAGCAGGCCAAGAGTGATCCCCCACGCCACGGCGGCAGCCCGGGCTCTTCTGCCTCCGGCCCACCGCCGCAAAAGCAGCGCAAACACCGGGTAGGCTGCCGCGGGCACTCCGACGAGCCGGGTCGCCGACATCATCCAGCCTGGCGCAACCGCACCCAGGCGGGGAATTCGCCTACCCGCGCTAAAAAAATAGAGCACAAGCGCGCTCAGAAACACCGATTCCGAATAGCCGCTCACCAGAAAGAAAGAAGCCGGATGCGCAAGGATCACCCACAAAAGTAACGCGGCTTCGAACCGAGGGATTCGCCAGCGCCTGGCCCAGCTCCAAAGCGACGCCCAGAATAGGATCGAACAGAGTTGCGCCACCGCGAGGAGTCCATATCGGGGCTCGACCCCGGCTCCCAGGTAGAGCAGGCGTCCCAGCCACGG
This sequence comes from uncultured Bacteriovoracaceae bacterium, assembly GCA_964467785.1. GTDB lineage: Bacteria > Bdellovibrionota > UBA1018 > UBA1018 > UBA1018 > CAYXVB01. Next base: position 4,864 of record CAYXVB010000095.1, on the reverse strand, counting down.
GTAGAGTGGAAAAAACGCGACATTCGCTTCGGTCTTGGATTGCCGCACTGGCGGCACGGTCGAACGGTACCCATTGCGCGCGATCTCCGTGTACCAGGCGCAATCCCAAGTGCAAAGCCTCTCCCAAGTACTGGATACGCTCTCGCCGGGAGCGCGCGGAGCCGTCCACAGAACCAGCGAAAGCTGCGTCCCGGTCAACAAGACACCGATCGCCAGCCCGCTCCGCCACGTTCTCCACCGACCCCGACTCCGGTCAAGCCGCGCTGTCGCGCTTCTCGGCATCGTCCACGGTGGCGCGGGTCTTCTCGTCGACGATGATCCGCGAAGGCACCGATCTAAGACCGCCCGCTTCTTCGTTCGAGGGCCGCGCTCCGGCTTCGTGATACTCGGCATCTTGGTTGACCTGCCAGACATCATAGACCCGACTGCCCGCGAGAATATTCTCCGTGGTCAGCATCGCGGTCATGATCGCGTGATCCTGGTTGTTGTACTTGTGCATGCCATTGCGCCCCACGAGGTGCAGGGTCGGCATGCGGTTCTCGATTTCGCTCCGAACTTCCTCAACATGTCCCTGGTAATGCTCGTCATAGACGGGATAAGCCTTTTCCTGCCGTACGACGGTGCCGCCAACAAATTCGTGATTCCGGCCGAGACCGATCTGCTCCAGCTCGCGTCGGGCCAGCACGATGAGGTCCTCGTCCCGGCTGATCCAAAGTCCGTCGCCCTCAAAGCAAAAATACTCCAGCCCATAACAACCGTAGTCCGGATCCGGCACCATCTCAGGCGACCAGGATTTGAAATTCTGGATGCGCCCCACCTTGACCGAAGGGTCGTGGATGTAGATCCAGTTGTCGTCAAAGAGCTCCTTGCCCCTGAGGATCAGCGTCACCGTGAGGAAATCCCGGTAACGGAGCGACTCGGCCGAGCGCCGCGCCTTCTCGGAGAGCGCGGGACGGAGCGAGCGCGCCAATTCGCGCATCGGCGCCGATGAGATGACATGGGTACACGAAACGCTCGCCGGACCGTCGCCCGCCCGCACCGCCTCCGCATTGACGATCCAGGTTCCCGTGGACTCATGCCAGGAAAGTTCGCGCACGCGCTGCCCCATCAGGATCAATCCGCCCTGATCTTTCACTTTCTCGGCGCAAGCCTCCCACATCATGCCCGGTCCCTTGCGCGGATAACGAAACGAGTCGATCAGCGTCTTGATCATTTCCTTCTTGGGTCTGCCGCGCCCAGAAAAAAAAGCGTTCTTGAGCGCCGAATAAAGCGAGAGCCCCTTGATCCGTTGAGCGGCCCAGTCGGCGGAGATCTCCCGACAGCTCATTCCCCAGACTTTCTCCGTATAAGTCTTAAAGAAGATATTGAACAGCCGCTCCCCAAACTGATTGGTCACCCAATCCTGGAACGACACGGGGTTGCGAATGGGCCGAAGCTTGATCTTGAGAAAGGACAGGACGCACAAAATCGATTCGAGCACGCCCAGTTTTCGCAGCGCCTCGAACGGCTTGAGCGGATACGAAAACATCCGGCTTCGATAGTAAATCCTCGAGGATCGCGGACGGTCGAGCATGTCGTTGGGCAGGATCTCCGTCCAGAACTCCTCGACCTGCCGCGACTTGGAAAAGAAGCGGTGCCCCCCGATGTCAAAATGAAAGCCGTTATACTTGACCGTCCTCGAGATCCCGCCGACATACTGCGGATCGGCCTCGAAGACCGTCACCCGCACCCCCGCCTTGCCGAGCAGATAGGCCGCGGTCAGCCCCGCGGGCCCCGCGCCAATGATCGCCACGGAAAACTCATTTGCCTTGGATGTGCCGGATGGATCTAAGTTGCGAGTTGTGCCTGTCATCATCCTCGGGCGGATGTGCAGCTTGCATACCGCCTTGCCGCCGAATCCAATGGGATCGCGCTCAGAACAATCCGGTAATCCGCCCGCTTTCGTCGACGTCGATCCGGAGCGCCGCAGGTGACTTGGGCAATCCCGGCATGGTCATGATATCGCCGCAAATTGCCACGACAAGCTCCGCCCCCGCGCTCAGCCGCACCTCGCGCACATTGAGCAGGTGCCCGCTCGGCGCGCCGCGCAGGTCCGGGTCCACCGAGAATGAGTACTGCGTCTTGGCGATGCACACCGGAAAGGAGCCGAAGCCGGCCTTCTGAAACTTTTCGAGCTGCGCGCGCACTTTGCGATCCGCGACAATGTCGGCGGCCCCGTAAACTTGGGTCGCGATCTTCCGGATCTTCTCCCATAGGGTATCCGCGTCCGAGTAGACAAAGCGGCATCCGGCCACGCGATCGTCGGCGATTCGAGCCACTTCGCGGGCCAGCTCCTCGGCGCCCGCGCCGCCTTCGGCCCAGTGGCGGCAGACCACCGTGCGCACGCCTTGTTCGGCGCATTTTCGCGCCACGAGCGCCGTCTCAGCCGCAGTATCAGAGGCGAACTGGTTGAGCGCCACTAAGCAAGGCAGCCCAAACCGCTCCTGCACATTGGCGATGTGCCGCTCGAGGTTGGCGAACCCGCGCTCGAGCGCGCCGAGATCCTCGACCGTGAGCGACGGCAAATCCGCGCCGCCATGGAACTTGAGCGCGCGCACCGTCGCCACGAGGACCACGACCGATGGGCGAAGTCCTGACTTGCGGCACTTGATGTCGATGAACTTCTCGGCCCCGAGATCCGCGCCGAAGCCCGCTTCCGTCACGACAAAGTCGGACAGGCGGAGCGCGGCCGAAGTCGCCACCAACGAATTGCAGCCGTGCGCGATGTTGGCGAAGGGACCGCCATGAATCAGCGCAGGGTTGCCTTCGAGCGTCTGCACGAGATTGGGCTTGAAGGCGTCGCGCAAAATCGCGGCCATCGCACCCTGGGCTCCCAGCTCGCGGGCGCGCACGGGCTCCTGCGCGCGGTTGGAGCCGATGACGATGTTGCCGAGCCGGGTCTTGAGATCGCCCATCGAACGAGCCAGGCAGAGGATCGCCATCACCTCGCTCGCCGCGACGGCATCAAAGCCGTCTTCGCGTACAAATCCATTGGCTGGCCCGCCCAAGCCGATCGTCATCTCGCGCAGCGCCCGGTCGTTCATGTCCAGCACCCGACGCCAGGTGATCCGCCGCGGATCGATGTCCAGCGCGTTGCCCTGATGGATGTGGTTGTCGATCATCGCCGACAACAGATTGTGCGCCTGCGTGATCGCGGCGAAGTCTCCCGTGAAGTGCAGGTTGATGTCCTCCATCGGCACGACCTGCGCGCGGCCTCCTCCCGCGGCGCCGCCTTTCATGCCAAAAACCGGGCCCATCGAAGGCTCTCGCAGACAGACAATCGTGTCGCGCCCGATGCGGTTGAGCGCGTCGGCCAACCCCACCGAAGTCGTAGTCTTGCCTTCGCCGGGCGGCGTCGGACTGATCGCAGTGACGAGAATGAGCCTACCTTCGGGTTTGGCGCCGGGCTTTCCGGTCGCGGATTCCCGCAGCTTTTTCAGAAAGGCCAGCGAGAGCTTGGCCTTGGTCTTGCCATAGGTCTCCAGATGCTCCGCGGATATGCCGATCCGCGCGGCGACCTCCTCGATGGGCCGCAACTCTGTCTGTTGCGCGATCTCGATGTCCGTGAGCATGGTTCCCCCTCAGGATTTGAGCCTGAGCGTATCGCCGCGCCAGACGCCGCGCAAGGGGGCGAATCCAAACTTATGATCAGCGCGGGGGCCGGCGATCGGCCTTCTGCGCCGCCATGCGCTTGGCCATCGCGGGAGTCACGGGTTCGGCCACCTCGATCCCAAAGTCGGGGCAATTGCCGCGATCGCGCACCCAGGTGACGCCGTCCGGGCCGAGCGCTGGACCGCTCGGGCCGAGGCTCGAGGGATCCGGAAAGCGCCAATAGTTGTTGCGATTGAGCGTGATGTTGAGCTCGGCAAAGCGCACGCGGCCCGTGAGCTTATCCTTCTGGCAGTTTGGCACGACCGAAATCTGGGCGCGCGGGCCAAGATCCGCCGCGATGGCCTGCAGGATCTGGCCGCGCGAGACGATGCGGCCGGCCGCCATCACGACAAGCCGGTTGAAGTTCGGAAGCGCGCGGAACCGCGCCGCCAGTTCGGCCGAGTCCATGAAGTAGTCGTTCAAGCTCATGCCCGAGCAGGTGCCGTGCGCGTACCATTCGTGATTGTAAAGGCACGACAACACCCCCGGCATGACGTCCGAGAGTTTGTCGAGCGTGCGCGCGCTCAGGCGGCCCCCCACGTCGATCGCGGGCGAACACCACTCACGCGTCTGCTCGCGCGAGAGTTCGCAGTATTGATAGTTGTGACGGGGATCGTCCGAGCGGTTCGGCCAGAGTCCGTGCAGGACCATTCCAAGCATCCCTGCGCCGGCCTGGCATTCGCGCGTCTCCGGCAGGTAGTGGCAGAACTGAGCTTCGTGGGAGACCGCCAGGACGAAGCTGCTGTATTGACCCGGGATCGGCTTGCTTGCGAAGGCAGCCTCCGGCGCTCCCGCATGTACTAGGGAGGCACCAGGGATTCCTACCGCAACAGCGAGAAATGCAAGACTCAGGGACATCGCAACACGAAGTAGCTTCGTCATGCGCACCCTTGTGTCATGACGCAACGCGCCATGCAAGGAAAACCTCAATCCCTGCAGGTCTTCAAGAATTCAGCCTAGGAAGCCGAAAAAAGGGAATGAACTTCGGAACTAACCGATCCAGCCACGCCTACCGAATACAACTGGCCACCTACGTTTTAGGGGTTTCAGCCCTGTTGACTCTCCCCCTGGGACCCACGTTCCGAGCCCACGCCGCGGACTCAAAAGAGAACATCCTGCGCCCGTTCACGACTGACGGCTGCTCCACCTCTCCCGACAACGCATGGATCGGCAA
>CAYXVB010000094.1:0-14017 GCA_964467785.1 uncultured Bacteriovoracaceae bacterium | reverse complement strand
AAAATGATCCCACGTCAATTTACTGGGATAAGCCAACGAGGTCCCGTCATCGTACTGAATGGGTAGCTCAGCTGGAACAACCTTCATGTTCGCTAGCCATGCAAAAGGCTCAGTCGAGATTGTGACCGCTGGCGCACGGTTGAGTTTCTGAAGCGCGACTGCACTGCTCGCGAGAATAGCAGAAGAGACCAACAGCGCGGAAACGCCTGTGGCAAAGAGAACACTGGAAGCTACGGAAATTCCATCCTTGGTGCGCACAATTAAGCCCAAAATAAGCCTTGTACTACCCGTAATCCGACCGCCATCCTGATGATCGGCTCTCAGCGTGATTTCAGAATAACCCGAAACCCACTGAACTGCAACCGCTCACCAGTACCATCAGAGATCGCCGTGGTCTTTACCTGCAATCTGTTGACGGATCAGAGCGCGCTGGAGCTTCAGCTGATACTTACCAAACTGATGCTCGTCCAACGCCGCATCCTTCAATGCCTCTTCGGCATTTTTCTGCGCGCGTTGAGCCCGGGTCACATCAATTTCGCCCTTCAGCTCCAGCGTCTCCGCCAAAACAGTGACGTTGTCTTCCGCAACCTCAAAGAAGCCGGTCGAAATAACACCCACTTCCGAAGTTCCGGCATTATCAACATAGCGGAACGGTCCGGTCGACAGAGTCCCAACCATGGCGCCGTGACCAGGAAGGACTTGGATCTGTCCTTCGCTTGTCGTCAAGGTGAGTTCACTCACCTCGGCGCCCTGGATAAGCCTGCGCTCGGGCGACAGAATACTCAGTTTCAATGAGGTGCTCACAAAACCTCCCCGATTAGCTCAGGGCTTTCGCTTTTTCGATCGCGTCTTCGATCGTACCGACCAGATAAAAGGCCTGCTCAGGAAGATCGTCGTGCTTGCCGTCACAGATTTCCTTGAAGGCGCGGATCGTGTCTTCAATCTTCACGAACTTACCCTTCAGGCCGGTGAACTGTTCAGCAACGAAGAACGGTTGCGACAGGAAGCGCTGAATCTTACGAGCACGCGCCACCACAAGCTTCTGGTCTTCAGACAATTCATCCATCCCAAGAATCGCGATAATGTCCTGAAGATCCTTGTACTGCTGAAGGATCTGCTGAACACGGCGAGCAACCGCGTAATGCTCTTGACCCACAATGTAGGGGTCGAGAACACGCGACGTCGAAGCCAACGGATCCACGGCTGGATAAATGCCGAGTTCCGCAATTTGACGCGAAAGGTTGGTCGTTGCGTCGAGGTGAGTAAATGTGGTCGCAGGGGCTGGGTCAGTATAGTCGTCGGCAGGAACGTAAATCGCCTGAATCGACGTGATCGAACCCTTATTGGTAGACGTGATGCGCTCCTGAAGCTCACCCATTTCCGTAGCGAGGTTCGGCTGATAACCGACCGCGGACGGAATACGGCCAAGAAGCGCGGACACTTCCGAACCCGCCTGCGTGAAGCGGAAAATGTTGTCGATGAACAGAAGCACGTCCTGATTCTCTTCGTCGCGGAAATACTCGGCAACAGCAAGTGCGGTCAGAGCGACTCGAGCGCGGGCTCCCGGCGGCTCATTCATCTGACCGTATACCAGCGCGGTCTTCTCGAGAACGCCGGCCTCCTTCATTTCGTGCCAGAGGTCATTACCTTCACGGGTACGCTCGCCGACACCGGCAAACACCGAGAAACCACCGTGCTGAGTCGCGATGTTATTGATCAGCTCCTGAATCAAAACAGTTTTGCCGACGCCCGCACCACCGAAGAGCCCGATCTTACCGCCACGGGCATAAGGAGCGAGAAGGTCGACAACCTTAATTCCGGTATAAAACGGCTGCACCGTGGTGGACTGATCCTTGAACGCCGGAGCAGCACGGTGAATGGGATAAGACTTCTTCGCGTTGACCGGACCAGCTTCATCAACTGGCTCGCCTACGACATTCATGATTCGACCAAGCGTCTCGCGGCCGACTGGAGCCATGATCTGGTCACCGGTATCGAGAGCCGGAAGGCCGCGGGTCAAACCCTCGGTGCTATCCATGGCAATACAGCGAACGGTGTTCTCACCGAGGTGCTGAGCCACTTCGAGAACCAGATTCCATTCCTGTTCGTTGATGGCGACGTTGGTCACCTTGACCGCGTGAAAGATCGCGGGAATGTGGCCCGACTCGAATTCGACGTCCACGACGGCGCCGATGACCTGCTTGATCCGGCCGATGTTCTTGGATTGAGCGCTTGCTGACATAAATTCCACTCTCCTTAAGATAATCGCTGTAAACTCTTACGCGCCTTTTTGCGACTCGCTGCCCGAGATGATCTCGAGTAGCTCCTTGGTGATGTTTGCCTGGCGCTGTTTATTGTACTGAAGGGTAAGTTTGCGGATCATTTCGCCCGCGTTCTTGGTGGCATTTTCCATCGCCGACATACGGGCACCGTGCTCACCAGCCTGCGATTCAAGCAGGATGCGGAACGCTTGCATCGCGAAATTCTTGGCAAGCAATTGCTCAAGCACTACTTCTGCGCTCGGCTTCACGAAATAAATCGGTCCATCAGCCTGGGCCTGACTGTCGGCTCCACCCCTCATGCCGCTCAGTGGGAGATAGGTTTCAACGATCACCTTCTGGCTGATTGCATTCTTGAATTCGTTGTAAACGAATTGAACTTCGTCCACCGTTCCCGAGTTATAAAGCTCCATAACTTGCGAAGCAAGTTTCTGTGCTTTTTGGAAAGTCACCTTTCCACCAACTTCGGAGAAATACGGGCCATTATTGGTGCGGCGCGTTTTGAAGAAATCGAATCCTTTTCTTCCGACGAAACCCAGCTTCACTTCACCAAAATTGGACTCGTTATCACGTAACCACCGCTGGGCAGTCTTAATGATGTTTGAATTGAAGCCACCGCATAGACCGCGGTCAGAAGTCACGAGTACAAGCAGAAGCTTCTTCTTTTCGCCCTCTGCGAGCTCACGACCAACGATCAGGGGATTGGACTCCGACTTCTTCGTCATGCCGGCCACGAGGCGTATCAGATCGCCGACCCGTCTGGCATATGGCCTTTGGCTCATAATCGCGTCTTGAGAGCGACGCAGCTTGGCTGCCGAGACCATTTTCATGGCGCGGGTAGTCTGCTGCGTATTCTTTGTAGACCCGATTCGCTTTTTTAGGTCCTTGATGCTTGGCATGTGACGCCCTTATTCAATTCCTGGGTTTAGGCCTGGAAAATCGAACCGTATTCCTTAAGTGCGCCGTCGATTGTCGCCTTAAGAGCGTCATCGATCTTACCCTTGGCCACGATGTCCTTGAGCGCTTGTGGATGCTTGCTGCTCATAAACTCAATCAAGCCCTTTTCATAGGCTTTGAGCTTATTCACGGGATACGCGTCAAGGAAGCCATTGGTACCAGCATAAATCACCAGCACCTGCTGCTCGACCGGCATGGGCACATATTGGTCCTGCTTCAAGATCTCCGTCAAACGCTGACCACGAGCCAGCTGCTTCTGCGTGGCGGCATCGAGGTCCGAACCGAACTGCGCGAAGGCCGCCTTTTCGCGATACTGAGCCAGATCGAGACGAAGAGTGCCTGAAATCTTGCGCATTGCGCCGATCTGAGCGGAGCCGCCGACGCGGGACACCGAGATACCAACGTTCACTGCCGGGCGAACGCCGGAATAAAACAGATCGGTTTCAAGGAAGATTTGTCCGTCGGTGATCGAAATGACGTTGGTCGGAATATAAGCCGACACGTCTCCCGCCTGCGTCTCGATGATCGGAAGCGCAGTCAGCGAACCACCACCCAGCCTATCAGACAACTTAGCGGCGCGCTCAAGAAGGCGAGAATGCAGATAAAACACGTCGCCAGGATAAGCTTCGCGACCCGGAGGACGGCGGAGCAGAAGTGACAACTGACGGTAGGCTTGGGCCTGCTTCGTCAAATCGTCGTACACGATGAGGGCGTGCTTGCCGCTATCACGGAAATACTCGCCCATCGTCACGCCGGCGTAGGCAGCGAGGAACTGCAACGGAGCCTGTTCTGACGCCGTGGCAGCAACAACGATCGTGTGCTCAAGCGCACCGTGCGAACGAAGCTTTTCAACAACCTGCGCTACCGTAGACTGCTTCTGACCGATAGCCACGTAGATGCAGTAAACACCCTTACCCTTCTGATTGATAATGGTGTCGAGCGCAACCGCGGTCTTACCCGTCTGGCGGTCGCCGATAATGAGCTCGCGCTGACCACGGCCGATAGGAATCATCGCGTCGATAGCTTTGATGCCGGTCTGAAGCGGTTCTTTAACCGACTGACGAGCGACGATGCCTGGAGCCTTAAGTTCGACGCGGCGGAAATTCTTCGAAGTAATGGCACCCTTTCCGTCGATCGGCATACCGAGCGCATTGACAACTCGGCCCAACAACTCTTCGCCCACCGGAACCTGGACAATCTTGTTGGTGCGCTTGACGGTTGCGCCTTCCTTAACGAGAGTATCGTCGCCCAGAATAACGGCGCCAACGCTGTCCTCTTCAAGGTTCAACACCATACCAGATACGCCGCCGCCGAAGTCGACCAGCTCACCGGCCATTGCCTTTTCGAGTCCATAAATCTTGGCAACGCCGTCACCCACGGTGACCACGGTGCCAGTCTCGGACACGTCGAGTTTTTTCTCATAGCTCGAGAGCTGGGACTTGAGAATCTGCGTAATTTCTTCTGGACGAATCTGCATACTTTCCTCGTTACCTATTCCGTTACACTTTTCTCAGTGCGACACGCCAATGGACGAGCCGACTACAAAACGTTCGCGCAACTGCTCGAGCTGGGCCTTCAACGTACCGTCGTACGTTACGCCCGCTACCGTGACCCTTACCCCCGCCAAGAGACTCGGGTCAGTGCTTACGCGGAATTTTACTTTCTTGCCGAGCTTCTTGGTGAAAGCCTGAGCGAGCGAAGCGACATCTCCGTCGGACATCCGCTGCGCTGCAACCACAACACCAGGAATCCCGCCTTCGGCGAGAAGCCGAACATTCACGAACTCCCGATGAATACGCTCAATCATCACAACGCGGCTCTTAGAGGCGAGAAGATTCAAAAAGCGAATGACCAAATCGCCTGAACCCGCCTTTTTTGCGAGCTCGCCGAGGATGGCGGACTTTTCCTTCGCGTTTGTAATTGAACCAAAGAGCGCGGCCTTCATCTCTTTTGAGGAAGCAATTGCGTCCACGACGACTTCGAGCTCTTTATCGATCTGATCCAGGACTTGGGCAGTAGCCTTTTCCTCGATCGCGGCCTCGTAAAGCGCCTTTGCGTATGCGGTGGCGACGCTCATTTCACTCCCTCCACCTGCGTGGAAAACTCCGCCTGAAGTCGGGCGCGATCCTCGCCGGTCAGCCGGTCCTTCAAGAGTGTCTCTGCGCGGTCAACGATACGGTTGCCAAGCTCCGCCGTGAGCTGCCCACGGAGGTCGGCATATAGATTCTGCGCGGCGAGACGGGCATCACTCACAATTGACCCCGACAACCGCTGCGCTTCTGTCAAGATTCGCTGCTTTGCAGACTGTCCGTCCTGCTGCATCTGCTGGCGGATAGACATCGCCTCTGCCTCGAATGCACGCAGCTTAGACGTAAAATCATCGTACTTGGTCTGGGCATCGCGCAACATATCTCGAACACGCTTCACCTCATCCCGGACTCCGAGATGACGATTATGTACGAAATTTTTGATCGGGCCGCGCAGCTTGGTGGCCAAAATCGCGATGAGAATAAGTAAATTAAGGGCCGGAACGCCCAAGGTCTGGAAAAGGCTCTGCTCGTGATGCATCAGACTTTCCTCGAAAGGAGGCCTTCGGAGACCGTCTTCGCCAAGCCTTCAATGTCGGCTTCGAGCTGCGACCGCAGCGCTTGGCGCTGGCGGCTAACGGATTCGATCGCGTCCTGGGTAATTTTTTTTGCCTCATCGCGTGCGCGATTTAGCATCTCAGTTTCTTCCTTTTGCGCACTGCTGATAGCCTGCTCGTACTCCTTGCGGGCAGACGCACGCTCTTCGCTCATGCGGCGACTATATTCGCTAAACAGGTCTTGCGCCTGTTGCATTAGCCGCTCTGCCGCTTCGCGATCTTCGACCGTCTTTTTATGACGAACCTCGAAGAGCTTCATGAATGGGGCAAAGTATAAGCGGCTAAGGAAAAAGAATAGGACCGCGAATACGATGAGTTGATAGAAAAAGCTCTGGTTCAATTCGAGCTGCTCGAGAATCTCGCTCACTGTGCCGACTCCAAGTTTATTTGGAAATTAGCATGGTGGCTAACACGCTCGCGCGCGACCGGTCAAGCTAGCTTTTTTGAGATGTTAGAAAAGATTTGCCTGGTCCGGCTTCGTTAGCGTGGACCATCTTACTGCGCCCCTCAAAGATGACGCCTTCGTCGACACTTAGACTGGGAGTGAGAATTTCTCCGCGAAAAACTGCGGGCCGATGAATTTCAACTCGGTGACGCGCTTTGACGTTTGCACTCACTTCACCGCTTATGATCACAACGCCAGCTTCGATCTGACCATTCACTCGCGCGCCTTCCCCGACGATCAGCGTGTCCGAGGTGAAGATTTCGCCGCGAAAGATGCCGCCAATACGAACAGTGCCGTGAAAGCAGAGCTTACCTTCAAATTCACAGCCTTGATCCAGGACCCCGGTTACGGCAGCCTGATGCATTGGAACACTGAGATTGTCGGTAGTGCGTGCCATTTCTTAATTCTTCATCGCCTCGAGGAGTCTTTCAAGCTCTTGGCGCGTTCCGTAGTGAAGAATAATTTTACCCCGCCGCTCCGAGCCTTTGATCTCGACTTTGGCAGACCAGTGTCGAGTGAGTTCTTGCGATAAATTCGCTAAGCGCACAGCGACCGGTGTTGCCTTTGCGGGGGGGGTTGGCTCCGTTCCTTCGGGAAGTTCGCCGGCAAGCTTCTGCTTCCACTGTTCAACGAGTCCTTCTGTGTCGCGTACGCTCAAGCGGTGCGATACCACTTGAGCCCGAATTTGAAGTCGCGCCTCAGTGTCATCTACTCCAAGAAGCGCCTTCCCGTGACCGAAGCTTAATATCTGACGCTTAAGGTCGTCAATAATTGCTTCCGGAAGCTTAAGAAGACGAAGCGTGTTGGCAATCGTTGCTCGATCTTTACCGACCCGAGTTGCGACTTCTTCTTGGGTCAGTGCAAACTCTTCAGCGAGTTGCTGATAAGCAAGGGCCTCGTCGATGCAGTTAAGATCTTGACGTTGAATATTTTCGATGAGGGCAAGCTCAAGAGATTCTCTATCGGTGGACCTACGAATTACCGCAGGCACGTATTTGAGACCCGCCATGCGAGCTGCACGAAATCTTCGCTCCCCAGCTATGAGCTCCCACCCTCCGCCTTGATTTCGCTTACGCACCACGAGTGGTTGAATAATTCCATTGGCCCGAATGGATTGGGCCAACTCTTCGAGTGCGGCATCGTCAAAATCACGCCGCGGCTGGTACGTGTTTGCTACAATATCGTCCAGGCTGATCATGCTGATGCCTGGGATGCGATCTTTATTGACGACATCTTGTTGCAGCTGCGCTGGGACAGCGGGACCCGCCGCCACGGCGCCGGTGCCGCCTGTAATCAATTCGCCACCGATTACGGCGCCACTGTTCGCCTGCGCGGGCCCAGGCGCCGCGGGCGCTGGACCACTCGCACCCGGAAACAATGAAGCCAAGCCTTTACCTAATGCCGGTTTCTGCGCCACAAGGTCTCCCTATTCTAAAATTTAACTCAATGCCAAAGCCGATGAGGGTACCTGGACGACTCCATCGGAAGGCCGTTGGGCCGTAAGCGGTGCACCGCTAGCCGTTGCCACGGCATCAGGCTGATTTCTCTGTAATACTTCTTTTGCGAGATTCAGATAGGCTAGACAACCCTTTGAATCGATATCGTAGATAAGGATTGGCTTCCCGAAACTGGAGCACTCACTCAACCTAACGTTCCGAGGAACAATTGTATCAAACACCTTGGCGCCGAAATGGGTCTTCACTTCCTTGACCACTTCGTGAGCCAAGTTGTTGCGACCGTCGTACATGGTGAGAACGATGCCTTCCTCTTGGATCGCAGGATTGAGGCTTTGCTTCACAAGAGACACGGTGTGCAAAAGCTGACTGAGTCCCTCGAGCGCGAAATATTCGCACTGAAGCGGAACCAGAAAGCTATCAGCCGCAGTTAGCGCGTTAATCGTGAGAAGGCCCAGCGAGGGCGGGCAATCGATGAGAATGTAGTCATATTGCGATTTAATTTCTGCAATTGCGGCCTTCAATTTACCCTCGCGGGCAAAGGCGGAAACAAGCTCAATCTCTGCTCCCGCCAGATCCCCCGTCGCCGGCGATACAAATAAGCAGTCGATTTCCGTCGGCACTATCGTAGCCGACAGAGGCGACTCACCAATTAATGCGTGGTAGACCGTCGGCTTTCCAACCAGCGATGCGCGATCTACGCCGAGATTCGAAGAGGCATTTCCCTGAGGATCGAAGTCCAATACCAGAGTTTTTCGCTCCGCCATCGCTAGCGATGCCGCGAGATTCACTGTGGTGGTGGTTTTTCCAACGCCGCCCTTTTGATTGGCTATGGCGATAACCTTCCCCATGTGGTGTTCCCCCTGCTGATAATCCTTGGGGGGCGTCTTTTTTAGACGCCCCCTAGGATTTTGCGGTTGTGGTTGGTGTGGATAAGTAAGCTTGTCAAAACTTGATTCGCTGTGATTGCGACGTGGATTTAGGCTAGCTGCGAATAACTATGTGAGCAAGGTTTTTTTCGTTCGATTGGTTTTTTAATGGGCTGCTGGTATGCCGCAGATCAAATTCGGAGCGGACGTGTTCTACGTGGAACATTGGTGCCGAAGGGATACAAGGTCAGTGTTCCACGTGGAACACTTCATTTTACCCGTTTCAATTGAACAATGACTCGCTTCTTCTTTTCGCTGCCCACCTCATAACGATGTTCATCAACTAGTTTGAGTTTGCGGGCGTGCTTCCCTCCCTGAAAAGCCTTCCATTCCTCTTCCCACCCGGGCCCTTTGAGCAATACGAGCGTGTTCCACGTGGAACACCGTCCAATCCAACCAAAAATTCGCTCAACGGGGCCAACTGCACGAGCAACAACCGTCTCCACCCGATGATTCCTAAGAAACTCCTCTGCGCGCCCTGCGTATACAGTGACTCTCTTCTCCAATCCAAGCGACAAAGTGGTCCGAAGTAGAAAGTCTGCCTTCATTTTCTCACTGTCACAGAGGGTCCAGACATCATTTTCAACAACTGCCGCCGCCAAAAGACCGGGCACGCCCCCCCCGGAGCCCAAATCGAGTGCTGGAAAGGTCAAAAAATTCGATTTCAACAGCTCCCGAACATCAACCACATGCCCCTCAACAAAATCCGCCGGTAAAACCAGGCGTGTCAGGTTCTGAATCTCGTTCTCAGCGGCCAAAGCCGAATAAAACTGCTGAATACGCAGAGATTGCTCAGTGGATAGTCCGGGCCAAACATCGTTGAGTAGGCGCTCTAATTCGTGCATAGTCGTTGACTAAGCCTCGCTTACGGGCTGCTTACCCGCTGATAAGATCCTGTTTTCACGCATTTTAAGAAAAATCATCAGATTAGCCACCGCAGCAGGAGTCACACCGGACAGTCTGGCCGCCTGCCCAAGCGTTTCTGGCCGGGTCTCGCGGAGACGATTCCGAATTTCAGTCGAAAGTCCGGAAATCTGATCAAACTCCAGGTCGCCGGGGATGGGCATGAGCTCGTTCTTTCGAAGTCCTTCCAGGAGATCCATGTCGCGCTTGATGTAACCTTCGTACTTAATCTGAATCTCAACCTGTTCACGGATGGCCGGATCTTCGGTCGCCCCTGCCATACCGAGCTCGCAGAGACTATCCACCGAGACCTCGGGTCTTCGCAGAAAGACTTCACCAGAAACTCGGTCCTTAATAGGATTAAGGCCCCGGTCTGTGAGCCACGACTGCACGCCAACATCGTCCGGATAGAGGTAAAACGAACCGAGCGTCCCCTTCAATTCTTCAATACCCTGTCTTTTTGCGACTAAAAGGCGATACTCGGCGTCCCCTAACAAGCCCAGCTTCCAGCCCGCCTCACTCAATCGAAGATCTGCATTATCTTCCCGCAGCAAGAGCCGATATTCGGCCCGCGATGTGAACATACGGTAGGGTTCGTCTGTGCCCTTTGTAATCAGGTCGTCAATCATGACCCCGATATAGCCATCCAACCGCGAAACCGTGAAAGCTGGCCTGCCAAGAACCCTTTGCGCCGCATTAATACCAGCGATCAATCCTTGCGCCCCGGCCTCTTCATATCCGGAGGTTCCATTCACCTGGCCCGCAAAAAAGAGCCCAGAGACATCTTTGGACTCGAGCGTCGCGCGAAGTTGACGCGCGTCCACGCTGTCATACTCGACCGCGTACCCGTAGCGGACAAATTCAGCCCGCTCAAGACCTTCAATACTGTGTACAAAGGCCTCTTGAACCTCCCGCGGAAGACTGGTCGAAATCCCATTGACGTAGACCTCGTCCGTAGAAAGTCCCTCGGGTTCCAAAAAAATCTGATGACGCTCCTTGTCACGAAATCGCTTCACTTTATCTTCGATAGAAGGACAATAGCGAGGACCAATCCCTTGAATCAGACCCGTAAACATCGGCGAACGATCAAAGTTGGCCTCGATGACCTCATGAGTCCGCTCATTCGTGTAAGTGATGTGACAATTGACCTGCGGAAGAAACGGAAACGGATGAGTGCGGTGGTAAAACGAAAAAGGAATGGGGTGAACGTCACCTGGTTGAGCTTCCGCCCTGCTGTAATCGATGCTGTCCTTGTGAAGGCGCGGAGGAGTACCGGTTTTAAGACGTCGAAGCCTAAATCCCAATCTTTCGAGCCCAAGGCTCAATCCTTTAGCGGAGGCATCCCCTGCCCGACCACCTTCAGCCTGATCAAATCCGGTAAACATGACCGCGCGAAGGAACGTTCCAGAGGTCACTACAACGGCCCGAGTCCGGATACGTAATCCATTGGAACAAAGCACCCCAACAACCTGGGCACCCTCAATTTCAATATCAGTGACTTCAACACCTAAGACGCTGAGTCCAGGAACAGCGCTCAAGTAACGCTGCATATTTACAGCATAAAGCTCTTTATCGCACTGTGCGCGCGAGGATCGAACGGCCGGTCCCTTACTCGAATTCAATCGCCTAAATTGGATTGCGCTCAAATCCGTAATGCGGCCCATCACGCCGCCTAAGGCATCGATTTCTTTGATCAATTGCCCCTTGGCGAGCCCGCCCATCGCTGGATTGCAGGACATAAACCCAATTCGTTTAGGGTCCAAAGTAATCAGCGCAGTTCTGCAACCCATTCGGGCGCTTGCGTGAGCGGCCTCAGTTCCAGCATGCCCGCCGCCAATGACAATAACGTCAAAATCCATAGAGCCCGCCCGATACCATTTCCTGACATTCTAAGTCAATGAAACCTGCGGTCCATTTATTGACTCTTTCGCTACACTATACTAAAGCCACTGGCATGAAAAAGGTCATTCCCTTGTCGGTCGCTGCACTCACTCTTGGCTCGCTTACTCCGTCGGGCACCTATGCTTTTATCGACATTTCAGCCGGGAACGCATCCACCCCCACGTCTGTGACTAACAGCAAATTCCATTCGGCCGCACAGCCTACCGTAGGAATTCAGCTCACTGCCAGCCGGACAGGAACAGGATCTCAAACTCTACAGACCTCAACAGCAACCGGGAACCCTTGGAGAATCCCGGTGGCAATTCAAATCGACTTCGAACCCATTACGTCGCTCGGAACTCTCGCACTGGGCCCTTCGGTCGAATATCTACATTTCGCAGACACATCGGACGCCTCACAAAAAGGCACTCACCTCATGCTCGCTTGGTCCTATGGGGGCCAAATTCGATACTCTGCTCACTATAGCGAAAAACAGTGGCTCGTCCCTACCGCGGCTTATCACTTCCAAAGGTGGAACTATAAGCGCACCAATGCGCCGTCCGGGGAATTCAACGCACAAGGCCCAAGCCTGGGAGCCTGGCTCTACCTAAATGCGATTGACCGTGAATCAGCGCGTACAATGCGCACCGGTCTCGGCATCCAACGTGCCTATCTCACCCTGGATTGGAAAAGGGTCGAAGGCAGCGACTCTTCACTCAGCATCACTGGAGACGGCTTCCACCTCGGCCTGCGACTTGAGATTTGAGATTTGATCCGGCTCCATTCACGCCAACTTATCCACGCTGAATTTGCCCTATTCGCGATAAGCGCCAAAAATGAAGACGATCAGGTGAACATTTGCCAGGAAAAGAACAACAAAAATGAAAAACCGGACCGCGATGGCGGATCCGGCTCTCATATTTGGAGCGGGTGGCGGGTCTCGAACCCGCGACCTCGAGCTTGGGAAGCTCGCGCTCTAGCCAACTGAGCTACACCCGCACCAATGCAGGCAAACTATCCCAACCCAGCGAAACGCGCAAGGCCCCGCTCTTCGCTCAACAATCGAGACAAGCAGCGGGCGCCGCTGCGGGGCGTTCAGCCTCAAGGACCTGAAGTGGACGACTCCGGTCTCGGTAAACCGTAATTCCCTTGCAGCCGGACTCATAGGCCAGAATATAGGCCCGAGCTATTTCTTCAGGCGTTGCCGACTCTGGAAGGTTGACCGTCTTGGAAACAGCGCTGTCCGAAAATCGCTGAAAAACGGCCTGCATGCGCACATGAGCCTCCAAAGGCACGCGTTGCGCGGGTGACCAGGAGGGTCCCAAGATCCGTGAAATTTCTTCATCATCCCAAGATTCCATGGCGCCCTGACGCTCTCTAATGGCGCGCTCCACGGCTGGGTGGACCTCGCGCAATCGCTCACCCGAGAGAACGTTTCGAAAAAATACTCCCGAAAAAATCGGCTCAATCCCGCTTGAACACCCGGCAATAATCGAAATCGTTCCGGTCGGGGCTACGGTAGAGACCGTCGCGTTCCGAAGCGGAGGGTAACCAAGACGCTCCCACAGGGACCCCTTCCAATTAGGAAATGGGCCCCGCTTCTTGGCAAGATCCGCTGAAGCCTTCTTACCTTCGCCGTCAACGAAGGACATCAATCGCTCAGCCCAATTCAAGGCATCTTCACTCGAGTAAGGGATTCCCATCATCAATAAAAGATCAGCAAAACCCATGACTCCGAGCCCAATTTTTCGGTTTTTCAGCGTGATCTTTTCGCACTCCGGAATGGGATATGCGTTCAAGTCCACCACATTATCCAAAAACCGAATCGCCAACTGGACATCTTGTCGAAGCTTTTCCCAATCAAACCGGCCGCGCTGCCAATATTCACCCAAATTCAATGAACCCAAATTGCATGATTCATAGGGAAGCAAGGGCTGTTCGCCGCATGGGTTCGTGCTTTCCATCAAACCCGCCCGGGGAGTGGGGTTCATCTGATTGATCCGATCCAGGAATACCACCCCTGGATCTCCACATTCCCATGCAGCCTGGACCATCCTTCCGAAGACTCCCTGAGCCGAAATCCGCCGAACCCCTTGACCAGTCCGCGGATCACGCAACCAGTAATCAGAGCCGTTTGCTACGGACCTCATGAATTCTTCGGTAAGGGCCACCGAGATGTTGAAATTGACAACCGATCGCATGTCGCGCTTGCAGTCGATGAAATCCACGACATCCGGGTGATCGACACGAAGGATGCCCATATTCGCACCGCGGCGCGCGCCACCCTGTTTAATGGTCTCCGTCGCGACATCAAAAATCTTCATGAACGATACCGGCCCAGAGGCAACCCCTTTGGTAGAACCGACAATCGCACCGGCAGGCCGTAACCGGGAGAAAGAAAAACCCGTGCCTCCCCCCGACTGGTGGATTTTTGCAGCCTGCTTGAGCGTATCGAAGATGCCGTCCAAAGAATCATCGACTGGCAACACAAAACACGCGGAAAGCTGCCCTCCTTCACGACCGGC
>CAYXVB010000093.1:7347-14130 GCA_964467785.1 uncultured Bacteriovoracaceae bacterium | reverse complement strand
GCACCTGGTGCCAGATTACTGGGGTCCGCACTGACCTCGTCAATTAGGCCGGGAGGCGGAGGGGGGTCTGTTCGACCTTTCCTTTCCGCAGCGCGGGCCTTAGAACGAGCCGCGGCAGGGGCTCCCTGCATGGAATCCGGAATCGTCTCGGGAATTGGCATGCCTTCCAACTCACGAAGATCCGCATTATCGCGTGCGATCACGGAGGATGCCGTCTCAAGGGACGTGACCTCGCCCACTTTTTCGAGCGCGGTGACCACGGCGCCCACTTCGAGACTTTTCTTGGCGCCGTAGGTTTGTACCGTGCGAACCGCGAAGCGACCGGATTCGGGATAGATCTTGATCACGCGCACGCCCAGCGCGGGCGCACCGTCTTGTTTGAGCAATACGATTTTGCCCATTTGCGGACGCTCGTCGATGAGCAAAGGGAGGGATGGGTCTGAAGCCGGCAGGTCAGGCGCCGTGCTCAACTCCAGCATGAGAACGCGCTGCGAGGTGCTTCGTTTCAGTACCGTGGCTCCGAACCATCTTGCTTTGATGGCAGTTCTGGAACTAACTGCCGCGGCGACCGGGGTCGCATCCAGTGCAGTTGCGAGAGGGGAGGCGACCAAGATCAGCCAGCCTGCAATCATCGCGCATTTGACAGCGCCATCCCTATGCGATTGAATCGCGGAAGCACTTCTGCGCGGGGGGGGCTGGTTTGGATCTCTCTGACAAGGCATATTTTGATTTCATAAGTCTAGCTTGCGCACGAAGTCGTGTCGAGCGCCGGCGACTATGCGGCTGGGGAACTGGCGTCATTCTTTGGACGCTCCTTTTGTGCTTGAGCCCGGGCGCGATGGCCGCGCCATCGATTGCTCCGATGGCCATGATGAATTCCGCCGATCAGCAAAGTTATCAGCAAGCGCAAAAGTGGATGGCGGATGGGCGCTGGGAGGACGCCTCCGTGGCACTGAGCGGGATTCTCCGACGCAATCCAGGGGGTCTGCTCGCCTTGCCGTCCGTCGGGCTGGACCTCGTCAGGTCGATGGCGCACCTGGGAAGGCGCGAAGAGGCGGTTAGTTTGCTCGACCAAGCCTACGCCCTAGAAAAGAAACCGGCGCAAAAAGCGCAACTTCTTTCAAGGATCAGGATTGTTTCCCGGATGTTCCTGACCAACACGACCTTTCAGCTCTATCAGGACGGAATCAATCAACTGGATGCCGGACATTACCGTGCCGCGCGTGAAAAATTCCAAAAGGCGCTTGAAAAGGAATCCGACAATGTCGAGATCCTTGTGCGCCTCGGCCAATGTCTCATGTTGGAGGGGGACGAGGATAGCGCCGCTGAGAGACTTCGACTCGCGCGCAAACTCAATCCATTCGAGCCCGAGATCAAGCTTTGGCTCGGTCGTGCGCTGCAAAAACGCGGGGAACTCAAACCGGCTCTTGAGAATTTGCGGGAAGCAGCCACCGAGCTGTCGGATTCGGAATTGGCCGCGCTCTGGTATGCGGAAGCATTGTTCGCTTCGGGTAAGAAGTCGATCGCGATCCAGCACCTTGAATCCGCGGCACAACGAAGCCCGATGCATCTTGAAATTCTGGTGGCATTGGCGCGGCTCAAGCTCGATTCGGCGCTAGCGGGCGAGAGTAGACGGGAGGAGACGCTTTGGGCGGCGCGTAGGGATCTGCAATTGGCAGTGAGTCGCTTTAGCGCCTATAAGCCAGTCGGGACGGAATCCAAGAGCGCGGGAGAGGCGGAGACGGAGGAAGGCGGCGAGGATTCCACGATTTCGCGTCCTCAACCGGCGGGCGGGAGTGAATTGAGCTTCACGCCTCAGAGAAGCGCAACTGCGTTGCTAGAGGAGATCAAACTCCTCCAGCAACGCGTTGAAAAGGCGCTTAGCGCTGGCTCATCGGCGTGACCTTGAGATCGGTCTTGCCGGTGTAAAAGCCGCGGGGGCGATAGATACGGTTATTGGCATATTGCTCGAGGACCTGTGCAGTCCAGCCGGAGATGCGGCTCACCGCGAAGATCGGAGTGAAATCGCGGGGGCGCAGGCCGAGAGCGGTGTAGACCAGACCTGAGTAGAAGTCGACGTTGGGATAGAGGCTCTTTTGCTTACCCTTGCCGTCGATGTAGTCTTCCATGCGCTCTTGAATGCGGACCAGCATCTTGTGCTGGTCTTCAAGGCCGGCCTTTTTGCAGGTCTCAAGCGATAGCTCGCGCAGAATCCGAGCGCGCGGATCGCCATTCTTGTAGACGCGGTGGCCGATGCCCATGACCTTCTTGTCGTTTTTCTGGGCGTCGTCGATGAACGCGTCAACCTGAGCATAGCCGCCGATCTTGCCCAGCATGATCATGACCGCTTCATTGGCGCCGCCGTGGAGCGGGCCCTTGAGCGAGCCGAGCGCCGCAGTCATGTCGCTGTAGTAGTCACTGGTGGTCGAGGCGACGACGCGAGCTGTGAAGGTCGAGGCATTGAGCTCGTGGTCAGCGTGCAGAACGAGCGCGGTGTCGAAGAGCTTTTCTTCTTCCGCCGTCGGCTCCTTGCCCCGGACCATGTTGAGGAAGTTCCAAGCGATCGTCTTGCCGGCGACGGGCTTGACGAGATCCTTGCCTTGTTCAAAGCGGGAAAGAGCAGCAACGATCGGGCCGATGGCGGCCGTCGTGCGCGTGGCTTTCGCTTTGATGCCTTCGGGGGAGATGTCCTCAGCGCTGTTGTCCAGCATGCCAAAATAGGAAATCGCCGTGCGAAGCTTGGCCATGGAGTGGCAGTTCGTCTTCGCGATCGCCTGAAGAATCGGGATCATCTCCGACGGGATCGTCCAATTGGATTCAAGCTGCTTACGGAAAGCCTCGAGCTCGGTCTTGTTTGGCAGCTTGCCGTTCCAGAGGAGGAAGACGGTTTCTTCGAAGCCGCAGTTGGCTGACAGGTCCTCAATGGTATAACCGCGGTAGAGAAGGGTCACGTCATGAATCGTGCTGATCTCGGTCGTGCAGGCAATGACACCTTCGAGACCTTTATTTGCGGTTTCGGGGAGCTGAGACATAAATAAGATGTTCCTTTTTATACAGAAAGTTTCTGACTTAAAACCTTCCCATTTTCTTCGCTTGACTTCAAGAAGCAGATCTACTTAAGACCAAAAAAAGCCAGTCGGAGGGCGTACGTTGGCTAACGGAAAGATCTTCATCGCGGTCGCAGGAAACATCGGTACGGGCAAGACGAGCCTGACGCGGATGCTTTCGGAGCGTTTCAGTTGGAAGGCTCACTTTGAGGCAGTGGTAGATAATCCGTATCTCGCGGATTTTTATCGTGACATGGCGCGCTGGTCTTTTCCGCTGCAGATTTACTTCCTGAACAATCGCTTCTCGGCACATCAGGCCGTGAGTCGTGATAGCGATAGCGCGATCCAAGATCGCAGCATTTACGAAGACGCTAATATTTTTGCTCGCAATCTTTTTGAGCAGGGCCTCATGGAAGAGCGCGATTACCAGAATTACCTCGAGCTCTACAATACGATGTGTCAGTTCCTGCAGCCGCCGGATCTGGTCATTTATCTCCGCAAGTCGCTTCCTAAGCTCAAGTCTCAGATCGTCATGCGCGGTCGCGATTACGAAAGGGACATCCCGTCCGATTACCTCGCTAATCTCAATCGCTACTATGACGATTGGATGAGCAATTATACGCAGGGCAAGAAGTTGATCATCGATAGTGATCAGCTCGATTTCGTCAAGAACCCCTCGGACTTTGAACTGATTGCCTCGCGGATCGTGTCAGCACTCGATCAGCGTGATTTGTTCCTCGAATCCCGAATGAGGGTTGAGCTTCCGCCCCTAGAGATGGAAGACGTGTTGGCAAAGGTTTGAAATCCTATTTGCCGACGTCCTTAATAGTGGAATCGGTGTCTCTAGTGACATCGAAATAGCTCGTTTAAGCCCCTTTTCTTTCTATTGATGACAAGGTGGTCTTTAATGACGACTTTCAAGGTAAGCTGTGGCAGCTACTGAGATTTCGCCACCTGCCGTCGACTTTGAGCAGGGTCGACTGGTGAGTTAAAGTTATTTATATTAATAATTACTAGTAGTTGCAATTCCGATGAGGGAACTTGCGGGCGACGCCCACTTCATTAATACCTGCTCTATATGCTCAAGTTCTAAGCAGGACATCCGAAAAGCCCCATGTAAAGGTTTTTTTCTTCGTGGGGAGCTGAAGATGATGACTAAAAAACATGTTCCAATTTGGATGGTCGGAGCGCTGATCCTGGTGCTCTCATCGTGCTCGTCCTCGCAAACTTCTGAGGGTGAGCATGCTGCGGATCCTACGGCCAATGCTGCGGAAGCGGGCACGGATGCGGTTCCACCGCCTGAAGGTGCCGAGGCCGCGCCTCCGACTGCGGATTCCGGAGTGCCGCCGGCGCTGCCAGACGATCCGAATTCCATGGCGGCCGCGCCTGCTGATCCGTTGGCGGGCACAGCGCCCGGTGAACCGCCCGCCTTGCCTGACCCGGGCGCGAGCCCGACTCTCGAGGCGCAGCAGCCCGTCGCGCCATCTCCAACCGAGCTTGCCTCGACTTCGCAGGCGATGGCACCGACACCAGCGCCTGAACCCGCTCCTTTGGCGCCCGCGCCCGTCGAACATGCAGCGGCTGCTGCGCCCTCAAGTGAAGGCACCGAGGACTATACGGTC
Source organism: uncultured Bacteriovoracaceae bacterium (assembly GCA_964467785.1). Taxonomy (GTDB): domain Bacteria; phylum Bdellovibrionota; class UBA1018; order UBA1018; family UBA1018; genus CAYXVB01. The sequence continues at coordinate 9,461 of CAYXVB010000093.1, read as the reverse complement.
CATAGTGGCGATACGTTGATGAAGATCTCTTTTGAGACCTATGGCGATCTCTTCAAGTGGCGACAGATCTACGAGGCCAATCGTGACCGGATCTCCGATCCGAACAACGTCCCTCCTGGCACCGTGCTCAAGTTGGAGAAGCCCTCTTCTCCCGTGCAGATTAGCCGCAACGGTAAGAAGTATCTCATCAAATCCGGAGATACTCTCGGCACCATCTCGGATGACGTTTATGGGACGACCGCCAAGTGGCGCCGTCTTTGGGACAATAACCGCGAGATGATCAAGGATCCGAATAGGATCTTCGCGGGATTTACCCTCTACTATACGATGACTCCTGCGGACCGTCAGGAGCTGGAGCAGTTCCGTAGCCAGCCCGCTCCTCTCGCCAAGGCGGATGACGTGCGGGAGCCCGCATCGGCCACAAAGGCAAATTGAAAGATAGCGGAGCCCAATAAACATGAAGGCCGGGAACCGCGTCAAGCGGAGTTCCCGGCCTTCTTGTTTTCAGCGGACTGAAAGAAAGATCAGTTGCGCTTGAAGCTGGAAAGCTCGAGTGTGATGTCGATCTGGTCGGTAGAAATGATCTGCTTGATCGCACCTTCCATCACGGTGTCGCGCGGATTAATCCAGGCTTCGATCTTCTTGACCTTGGTGGTCTTGGCGACGATATGGATGGACTGGAAAGTTCCGGCAGGAACGGTCACGTCCTGAGAGTCCTGCGAGATGATCTCGACTTTGTCGTCCGGAAGGGCCTCTTCCTTGCCATTGTGGATGAACTTGAGGATCTTGCCGTCGGCCCGGCTCATCAGCATCTTGGAGTTGTCCTTCTGAAAGCCGAGGTCGAGTTTCTGCTCGACCCAGATCGCGTTGCCTTCTTCGGAAGTCACGGACTTGACCATGGTGCCCAGCTTGCCGAAGTTACCGGCCGAAACGTCGAAGTTGGCGGTGTCGCCGACCTTCCAGTTGATGAGGTTGAGCGGCGCGACCGAATCAACCAGCATTTGGGCGGAGTTCTCGCTGATGAGCGAGACCACGTCGTTCGACGCGAACGAGTTATTGGAGAAAACTGCGAGTACTGCAAACAGACTGACGAAAATCTTCTTCATAAGTTCCAGTCTCCTTAGCGGGAAAGCGCAATACTACATGTTGAACTACATAGCCGTGCCGACACGGGTCTTGATGTCCGGACGGAAAAGCTGGACGATAGGTTATCCCAGGAATCATCAAATGCAAATTTGTTTTGTCCATCGATTTTATAGATCAGTGTTCCGAATGGGCGCGTCCATCGCGATATTCATCGCGGCATCATCGTGCGCCAGCGCGCCGCCGGCCCCGCAGGAGACAGTGCAGCAGCGTAATGAGCGCGAGGTGATCATTGGAAGCGAGCTCGCGCGTCAGCTCGAGAGTCAGCTCAGGATACGTCGGGAACCGGAAATCTCAGCCTATGTCACCGAGCTCGCGCACAGACTTCTCGCGGGTGCTCCGGAACTACACGAATCGGCCGTGAACGTCAGCATCATCCGCGACGGCGACGCGCGCTGGCGCAGCTACTCCTTGCCAGGGATTCGAGTCTACTTGTCCTCCTCCCTTCTCAAAAACATGCAGTTCGAAAACGAGCTCGCAGCCGTAGTCGCTTTCGAGCTGGGGCATGTGCGCGCCCGTAGCGTGATCGAACAGCTCCGTCGCGATCAGGCGGGCGACTTTCCAGCGAACGCTGACTTTTTCGGGCCTGCTGGAGTTTTCGACTACAACGACGAGCAGCTCCTACAAGCGCTCTCGGCCGCCATCGAGATGATGTATTCGGCTGGCTATGACCTTCGTGGGATGGTTTCCTTGCTGAATCGCTTTCAGGCGGACGCTTCGATCTCTCCATTCGAAGGGAGCACGTTGAGCAAACTGACTGACCGGACACGGGAAATCATTGCTCAGCACGCTCCTTTGCGTAATCCTATAGTCAGATCAGATCGCTTCCTTGCGATCCAGAAGAGGATGCAGAGGCTGTGAGCGACAAAATTTTGGCGGAGGTTCGACAGATGATGGATCAGCTCATTGCCGGTGACGAGGAAGTCAGTCAGTGGATCAAGCAATCCAAACTGATCTCCTCCGTCGTCAAG
>CAYXVB010000093.1:0-7337 GCA_964467785.1 uncultured Bacteriovoracaceae bacterium | reverse complement strand
GCCAGTACCCGCAGCTACTATCGGGTCCACGCCACTGGAGGTCAGACTTACGTCCTCATGAGGATGGAGACTTTCGAGGAGCACGGCATGTCGCTGCCCTTCCTCGTCGTCCAGAAGCATCTCGATTCGGCAGGAGTAGATGTTCCGGCCGTCCTAGACGTCGATCCGGGCAAGGGTTTCATCCTCCTCGAGGATCTCGGGGACGTGACTCTGCTTAGGCGTCTCCAGGATGTGGAAAGCCGCGATTTGGAACGTCATCTGTACGAAAAGGTGATCGATGAGCTGATTCGAATGCAGATCGAGGCGTCGCCCGCGCGAAAGAAGGCGGATATCGACGCCTATAAGCTCCGCTTCGACCACGAGAAGCTGATGTGGGAAATCAACTTCACCCTCGAGCACTTCTACAAGACCCATCTCAAGCGTGAGATCAAGGATTCGGATCTCAGGATCATGCGCGAAGGGTTCAGCGAGATCTGCACGATCCTCGCCAACGAGCCCACGGTGCTCACGCATCGGGACTTCCACAGCCGCAACGTGATGTGGGTGCAGGCCGCCGACGGCAACGCCGACCACGAGCGCCTCGTCATGATCGATTTCCAGGATGCGCGTATGGGCCCTGCGCAGTACGATCTCGCCTCCCTGCTCAAGGATAGTTACTATCAGCTCGAAGAAGCCCAGATCCAGCGGCTCATCGACTATTACGTCGTGCGCTGGGAAGCCGTATCGGGTCAGCGCCTCAACCGCGTCCAGTTCCAGTACATTTTCGATCTGATGTCGGTGCAGCGCAATTTCAAGGCGATCGGAAGCTTCGCATCGTTCCTCAACCGGCGCGGAAATCCGACCTACCTCAAGTACATCGGCAATACGTTCGAGAACATTCGTCGCACGCTTCTGAAGTATCCGAAGTATTCGGCGCTCCGTGAGGTTTTGTTCCATTACTACTATTTCTAAGGCGATGCTGATGGCGGCGGGCCTCGGGACCCGCCTTCGCCCGTTCACCGAGATGGAGCCTAAGGCCCTGTTGCCGCTCATGGGAGTGCCGATGGCCCAGTTCGCCCTCGACGCGCTCGCCGCTGGCGGCGTCACGCATGTCGTGGCAAACCTCCATCATCACGCTGAGAAGGCGAGAGATGGGTTTTCCCGCCTCGCGAAGGGTCCTGAGATGACGCTCGACCTCAGCGACGAAAGCGGGGAGCTGCTCGGAAGCGCCGGGGGGATCCGTAAAGCCTTGCCTCTGTTTGGTGGGGAGCCTTTTTTCCTGGTCAACGCGGACGTGCTTTGCGAAGTCGATTTGGGCGCGCTTGCCCGCGCGCATGCTTTGAATCGCGCCCGAAACGGAGCGGTGCTCACGCTGACGGTCTTTCGCGCCGGGCCGGCGGGCGGAAAATATCGCGAGATCCTCTTTGACGCGGCTCTGGGACTCGTCACCGGATTCGGCGTTCCGGCCGAGCGCAAGCCGTATTTTGTCGGCGCCGCCGTGATCGAGCCGGAAGCCCTTGCATCGGTCCCCGAGGGCCCACAGGAGTTCGTGCCGACGATCCTTGAGCCTGCGATCCGCGCTGGAAAGGCCGGACTCTACGTCGCGGAGGGACAGTGGCACGACATCGGGAGCCCGCAGCTCTGGCTCAACGCCCACACCAGCCTCATCCAAGGGCTCGAATGCGGTCGTGTTCCCCCGCTATGGCGCGCGAGAGTCGAAAGCGGCGCCAAACGGGTCGCCCCCAATATCTGGATTTCCCGCGCCTGCTCCAAGAATTTCAGCCTTTCCGAGTGGGCCGGACCGGTCTACTGGGACTCGATGTGTGATGAGACTGCGCGTCCTCCGCAGAAACTCGGTCCTCGGGCCGTGATGTACGGCGCGGCACATTCGCCTGGAGAAACGTTCAGCGGCGGGATCGGCTATCGCGGCGTCTGGGTCCGTTAGTCGGCCCACAGCCACGCGACTTTAGATCTTGCAGAGGACCTCGTGCCAGTTCTTGCCGGGCACGATGTGCGCTGGCGGGCCAAAGCCTCGGGCTCCGGTCCACTTTCCGCCTAGCGGAAGGCCGGCAAGGGCTCGAAGACCGAAGAGCGCGAAGCCCTGCGCTTCGACGTACTGGGGGTCAATGCCTGCGTCCTTGAGGCTGCGGATCGCCACTCCGGGCAAGCGTTCTCGCAGCCACTGCAGTAGCACGGGGTTGTATGCCCCGCCTCCACAGACATAGATTCGTCGGAGCGGTGCGCTTTTGGCGAGGAGGAATTTTTCATAGGCCTGGCCTATGGACTCGACGGTGATCGCGGTCGCAGTTGCCACCAGATCGGCGCCGCGCGCTCTCGTGCGTTCGGTGAGAAATTCGAAGGGAAAGTCGTCCCGTCCCGTGGACTTTGGCGCTTTTTGACGGAAATAGGGATGGCGCATGACGGCTCTCACCGCGTCGACGTCGATCACTCCGCGTTCGGCCAGCTTTCCGCCGCGGTCATAGCGCTGCTTTCCGCGAGTGACGAGGGCTGTTGCCGCATCCATCCAAATATTGCCCGGGCCCGTGTCAAAGGCCAGCGCCTCACGTCCGGGAGCGGCGTAGGTCAAGTTACTGATGCCGCCAATGTTGTGGATCGCGACACCGGCGTGATCCGGATCGAGTTTAATGGCCAAGGCAGCATGGAACATGGGGAGTAGGGGGGCTCCCTGGCCGCCCGCCGCCATGTCTCCCGAGCGGAATTGGCAAATCGTGGTGATCCCGGTCGCCGCCGCGATGCGGGCGGCTTCGCCAAGTTGCAGAGTCGTGCCCCCACCCTGATTCCCAGGGAAGTGCGCGAGCGTCTGACCATGGTTTGCGATGACATCCGGCGTTTGCTGCTCGTAGCTGCGGATGATGCGGGTGAGGGTTTTTCCAAACCAATCGCCCAGATCCGCGTCGAGTCGTAGCCAGTTCTGGATCGGTTCGCTGACCTTGGGTTTCTGAAAGGCGAGCACGCGTTTACGGAGAGCGGTTGGATAAGGGGCGCTCGCTGACCAGAGCGCTTTCCATCCTCCCGGGCGAAACTCGATGCAGGATGCGTCCAAAGCGTCACAGGAGTTGCCGGTCATGACACCTAAAACTCGGATCGGATGTGGAATCTCTGCCAGAATGGAGTTGCTCATCTCAGATTAGATTACGGCGGTCAGCCTCGCGTTGACAAGTTCTTGAATTGCGTGAGAATTTAAATGGATGCGGATCATGCACTCTCCTCCGACCCTCAGGGCCGCCGCGTCATTGCTGCTGCTCTCGATTCCGCTTGCGGGAATACAGGTCATGCTAGGGACCAGGGCGCTTTGGTGGCGACCTCCCGTGCGTGAGCTCGCGATCGCCTGCGGCGTTGCGCTCCTTCTTTCTGTGCCGACTACGCTTGCGCTCCTGCGCGGACGGAGAACGGCGTGGTCCGTCGCGGTGACGTTCGCGATTTTCTGGCTCATCGCGAGCTTGGCTCTCGCTGTTCGCGAGAGCCATACCGTAATGGGTTATTTCACGCTTCTGCTGGCGGGCTTCCTTTATGTGACCTTGAACTGGATCCGCTTCGAGCTCGCGCGCTCTTTTCTCGATCCTCGCCAGGCCTGGTACCAAGGACTTCCCAAGGGGATCGCCGGGCTTGGCTGCAAGGTGGGAGCTAAAGGGGAGATGGGTGATTTCCGCGTCTGCCGCATTGATTCGGAAGGCGCATTTGTCTTTGCGCCGGCCACGGGCGCGGCATCGTCTGCGGCTCTTGTTGGATTCATCGAGCCGGTGGACCTGACTTTCAGCTTCCGCGACCATGAGATCAAGTGTCGCGGGGCCGCGCGCGCTAGGCTTGCAAGCGGGTCGGGAACTGGGTTTCAGTTCGTGGATCTCTCACCCGACCTTGGCAAGGAAATCGGCGACTTCGTCGAGATGTTGAGAGGAGAAGGCTATGTGGACTAGGCTGATCGCGGTGATCGTGTCTCTCGGGATGGTGATTGCGGTTGCGGGTTGCAACGGCGCAAAACAAGGTCCGGAGGATCCAAAGCACCGGCTCAACGAGTACATCTCGAAAAGCTTTGGCGTCAAAGGGGTCGAAGACCGCAATGCGCTCGCCTCCTTTCTAACCGGACAGGCCAAGATCCGGCTCTATGCTTGGAGCGACGATCAGTTCAGGCAGGCTTTCGTCGATTCCAAGCGCCAATTCATCAAGCTCGCGTTCACGGAGATCAAGCCTATTTCGGCCGACGAGGTCAGTATCACTTATGAACTGAGCTACATCGATCAGGGGCGCGGCCATGACGCCAAAGTCACCAACCGCAAGCTCGCTCAGATGGTTCGTGAAAACGGAAAATGGATGATCCGCGACGTGAACAACATCAAAGAAATGGTCGAGTACCGCAACGAGATGTCGCTCTGATCCGGTCGGTTCACGTGGTTTGGGGAGTTATTTCATGATCGCCTGGGCGTAATCCAGGTTGGTCAGGGTGGAGTGGATCGTTACCAAGGTCCAGGTCGTGGAGCCGCTTACGTTCATCGTGTAGTTGGTACTACCGCTATAGTACTGGACGGTGACCGGCGCCTGATCGACACCATTGACGTTGGCGATGATCTGCATGCCCGTCTCGTTGGGCAGGGTGATGCCGCTCAGTCGAAGGATGTTCGCCCCGCTTGAGGGATTATAGGCGATCGCAAGCCCGCCAACCGACTTTCCATTGAGGCCGATCAGCTGGCCAGAGGCCAAGATCGGCGCGCTGGGCGTGGCGTCATTGGGCGTAGTGGTGCCGTTGAGGTTGATTTTGTTGCATCCGGGCAGCAAGCAGATAGCGAGGGTAGTTAGGAAAAGTCTTTTGATTCCGAGCATTTTTATTCGGACCCCCCCGATTCGACTGGCTTTTTCATGTCGAACGGCCAAAGTCTGTCAAGGACAGGACAATTCCGGTCGATACGTGGTCAGGAGCATAATGACGTGACTGACAATCCGAATCCGGCCGATTCAGCACCGATAATTGTACTGGAGGAAGCGTCGTCCAGTCCAGATGTGTCCCTGTCCCGGGATGCGCTATTCGGCGACAATCCGCTTGCGATCGCCACCGCCAAAGCCGCAGCCCTTGAGGCTTTGCTCAAGCTGTTGGTGCAGGATCTGAAGTTTAGCGAATTCATGCGAGAGGTGCTCTTGGTTTGCATGCGCTCCGTCAAAAGCGAAGCGGGCTCCATCCTCGAGGTGGATCCTTCGAGCAATACACTTTTCTTCCGTGCGGCCGCGGGGCAGAGCTCGGATACGATTTCCGAATTCCGCGTGCCCGTGGGCCAGGGCATCGCCGGGCATGTGGCCGAGTCGCGGCAGCCCATCGTTGTGGCCAACGTCGCCGAAAACGAGATGCACCTCAAGGCGATCGCACGAGCGGTCGGCTTTGAGGCCCGCAATATGGTCGCCGTGCCGATCCTCGTGCGCGGAAAAACTTTCGGCGTCCTTGAGCTGCTCAACCGATTCGGAGATCCGGATTACAGCCAAGCTGACGTGGAATTCCTGGTCTACCTTTGCGACATGGTCGGCAAGGCGGTCGAAGTGCGGTTGATGTTCGCATGGGCGAAGGAGCGAGCGGCATGACAGAAGATAAAACCGGCCGTGCCATGCCCAAACCTCCTCCCACACAGCCAGCCGCGGCAGCGAGTGTGAGTCCCACCGAGCTTGGCATGGCTTATCTGGTCAAAGCTCTGCTCAAGTACAACGCTTCGGACCTTCATATCCGGATCGGCCGTCCCCCGCTATTCCGGATTAACGGAAAGCTCGTGCCCGCAAAGATGCAGGAACTGAGTCCTCAAGATGCCGATCGGATCGTCCTGAGCGTGATGAATGAAAAGCAGCGCCGGGATCTCCAGGAAAAGCGTCAAGTGGATCTGACTTTCAGTCTGCCGGGTTTGGGTCGCTTCCGCTCAAACGTCTATTATCACCGCGGGGGAGTCTCGGCCGCGGTTCGCGTGATTCCGATGGTTCTCCGCACAGTCGAGGAACTTGGCATCCCGCAGATCATCAGGGAGCTGGCTCACCGGCCGCGCGGATTGCTGCTGATTACCGGTTCGACCGGTGCCGGCAAGTCCACGACCATGTCAGCTCTTGTCCAGTACATCAACGAGACCTCTCCCGTGCACGTGCTTTGTCTCGAGGATCCGATCGAATATGTTTACAAGGACCAGAAGGCAACGATTACGCAGCGCGAAGTGGGTGCGGACATTCATTCAATGCGGGACGGTCTTTACGCCGGGCTTCGCCAAGATCCAGATATCATAGTGTTGGGCGAGCTTCGCGATGCGGATCTCATTCAAATGGCGCTGACCGCGGCTGAAACGGGCCATCTTGTCATTTCGACGCTTCATACCAACGACTCGGTCAGTACACTGGATCGCATTCTCGACACCTTCAGTGGCGATATGCAGAACCAAGTCCGAATCCAGCTGGCCTCCGTGCTGGTGGGTGTCGTTTCGCAACAGCTCGTGCTTCGGGCCGACGGACACGGACGAGTGCCGGCCTGCGAGGTCATGATCAAGTCGCCAGCCATCGAGAACTACATCCTCCAAGGCGAAACCGGCCGCATCGCCGAAGCCATCGCGAGCTCCAATGACTATTACCAGATGCAGAGCATGAATCAGGCGCTCGAGAGGCTCGTCAAAGCAGGCACGATCACCGAGGAAGAGGCTCTGCGGAGCACCGCCAATCCGAGCGACCTCAAGCTTCGTTTGCAGGGGTTGACCCGCGATCAGGGCTACGAGATGGCTTCCAGCTTCCACAGCAAGGCAGGCTGAATCGAGTCCGGTACGGCAAAAAATTTCGGTTGCGGCGCGCTTTTGGTTTACACTTGCGCCATGGCCCTTGTTCGCCGCGTCCCGATCATCCTGCGTGGGCTGATGCTGCTCATCAGTTGTTCTATTCCGCCTGCCGCATTGGGGGGGGCCTTGTTTGATTGGCAAGGTGCCGTGACATCCGTTGTCATCGTGCTGGGGGGCCTTCTGTTCCTGCTTCGGACGGCCGAGGATGCCATGGCTTTTCAGCTTGAGGCCGAGAGTCGGATCCCGGCCGGCTTGGAGACCACCTTTGAACGTGCGATCGCGCAGGTCGATCCTTACGTCAGACATCTTCCCGAGCTTCGGGTGTACAGCCATCCGCGCGCTCAGGCCATCTACCTTCGCGCGCTTGGAAGCGATGGCTGTATTTATCTCAGCCGAGGACTGCTCGCGGGTATGGACGAGTCACGACTTCGTGCTGTGATTGCGGAAGCCTATCGACGTATCCGCCGCCCTGGTGCCAGATTGCAGACATTATGCGCGATCCTGACGATTTGGCTGTATCGGCTTTCCCCCAGTGAGAACGTTGCCCGTACACCGACG
>CAYXVB010000092.1:3431-14505 GCA_964467785.1 uncultured Bacteriovoracaceae bacterium | reverse complement strand
GTGTTCCTCTATATCTGGGCCGGCCCGCACCACCTGCTCAACAGCTCGGTGCCGGACTGGGCGCAGACGCTGGGCATGATCTTTTCCGTGATGCTGATCGCTCCGAGCTGGGGCGGCATGATCAACGGCCTGCTCACCCTGCGCGGCGCCTGGGACAAGGTCCGTGAGGAGCCCATTCTCAAGTTCTTCGTGGCCGGCATCACGTTCTACGGGATGTCGACTTTCGAAGGCCCGATGCTCTCCATCAAAGGCGTCAACGCTCTCACGCACTACACCGACTACATCATCGGTCACGTGCACGGCGGCGCGCTCGGCTGGAACGGCTTCCTCGCCTTCGGCATGATCTACTACCTGCTCCCGAAACTCTGGAAGAAGGAAGTTTACAGCAAGCAGCTGTCGAACGTTCACTTCTGGATGGGCCTGTTCGGCATCGTCGGCTACATGTCCTCCATGTGGGCCGCCGGTCTGACCCAGGGCCTCATGTGGCGCGCGGTCGACGCCACGGGCAAGCTCGTCTACCCGGACTTCGTCGAGACCGTTATCCGCATCGTCCCGCTGTACTGGATCCGATTGATTTCGGGCCTCCTGTACTTCACCGGTACTTGCATTGGCGTGTACAACATCTTCAAGACCATCGCCACGGCCCCAAAGGGCCTTGTCGACGAAGAAGTGCAGGTCGCAACAATGGGACCACGGCCCGTCAAGGAATCCCCGCACCGCATGCTCGAAGGCCTTCCGGCCGTCTTCTCGGTGCTGACTGTCCTGGCGATCCTCGTGGGCACGGTGATCGAGATCATCCCGACCTTCCTGGCTCAGGAATATGTCGACGCCAACCCGCTCATGGCCAACGGCCAACGCAAGATCAAGCCCTACTCGGCGCTCGAGCTTGCGGGTCGTGACATCTACGTCCGCGAAGGATGCTACCTCTGCCATAGCCAGCAGATTCGCCCGCTCGAGGGCGATGTGCTCCGTTATGGCACGTACTCGCGCCTCGAGGAATCGATGTACGATCATCCATTCCAGTGGGGCTCCCGCCGCATCGGTCCGGACCTCGCCCGCCTGGGCGGAAAGTACCCGGACCTCTGGCACTACCGCCACATGCTGGATCCCCGCGCCGTCACGGAAGGGTCCATCATGCCGTCCTATCCCTGGCTCTTCAGCGACAAGACCGACTTCGACATCCTGTCAAAGAAGCTCACCGTCCTACGCACGTTGGGCGTTCCGTACTCGGATGCGGAGATCGAAAATGCCGCCAAGGACGCCCGCACCCAGGCCGCCAGCATCGCTGCCGGCTTGGAACAGTCGGGCCTAAAGGAAAAGGCGGAGAGTCTCGAGATCACGGCTCTCATCGCGTACCTCCAGCGCCTCGGCGTTGACTTCAAGAAGGGACAGCAATGAACCTCGTCAAGCAGATGCTATCGCACTATCCGTTCGGCTGGCTCAATGCGATCGCTCTGCTGATCTTCCTCGCGCTCTTCATCACGATGTTCCTCCGGGCCTATGCCCGGGGGAACCGTGAGACCCTCGAGGAAATCAGCAAACTTCCGCTCGAGAACTGAACAATCAGGGAAAAAAACTTCAACTTTAAAACCATAGAGGACCAGTGAATGTCCCAGACTACCGACAATAAGAACTACGATGTCCCGATCGAGGGGCACACCTATGACGGGATCTCCGAGCTGGACAACCAGCTGCCCCGTTGGTGGGTGCAGCTCTTTAATGTCTCGATCATCTTCTCGATCTTTTACTTCGGCTACTACGTCCTGGGCCCAGGCCCCGGCATCTCGAAGGAGTTCGAACAGGAGCAGGCAATTCTCGCCGAAGCGCGCGCCAAGATCGCGGCCGAGCAGGGCGGAGGCTCCAACGGAGTGGATGCGAACGCCATCCTCGCCGCGATGAAGAGCGAGGGGGAAATGGGCAAGGGCAAGACCGTCTTTGCTCAGAAGTGCGCCTCCTGTCACGGCCCGCAAGGCCAGGGCACGATCGGTCCGAACCTAGCCGACAACTTCTGGATCCACGGGGGCAGCATCTCCCAAGTGGCCATGACGATCTCCGCCGGCGTGCTCGACAAGGGCATGCCGCCATGGGGCCCTGTCCTGAAGAACGACGAGCTCGTGGCCGTCACGGCCTACGTCAAGTCGCTCAAGGGCACTAATCCTCCGAATCCGAAAGCCGCCCAAGGCACCGAAACGAACGACTGAGGAAAAAATGAGCACCGCCGACAACACTCCGAACAAGCCGACTCCCTCGAGCCCCAGAACTTCCCGCGAGCTCGTTCGGGACCGCTTGGCGACCACGGACGCGTCGGGCAACCGCGTCTATCTGTACCCGGCCGACTACAAAGGCGCGTTCCGAACGCTTCGCACCCAGGTGCAGGCGGTGCTCATCCTCTTCTTCCTGCTTCTTCCCTGGCTACGCATCGACGGCCACCCGGCCGTTCTACTGAATATTCCCGATCGAAAATTTGCCGTCTTCGGAATCCAGTTTTGGGCGCACGACGCGCCCATGCTCTTCTTCGTCTTCGGCGGAGTCGCCATCGCACTTTTGTTCATCACCGCGATCTGGGGCCGTCTCTGGTGCGGTTGGGCCTGCCCGCAGACCGTATTCATCGACGGAGTCTTTAGAAGGATCGAGCGCCTGATCGAAGGCGACGGGTTCACCCGCCGCAAGCGAGACCAAGGCCCAATGACCGCCGACAAGGTCTGGCGCAAGATCGCGAAATGGGGGCTCTTCGTCCTCGCCACGCTGATCATCACCCATAGCTTTCTCGCCTATTTCGTGGGCACCGAGAAGCTTCTGAACATGGTGACCCGCCCCCCCTTCGAGAACATGACCTCCTTTCTGGTCATGGCAGTTTCTTCCGCGATCATTCTCTTTGACTTCGGCTGGTTTCGCGAACAATTCTGCACGATCGCCTGTCCATACGGCCGCTTCCAATCCGTGACCATGGACTCCCGCTCGCTGATCGTCGGCTACGATGCCGCTCGCGGCGAGCCCCGTTCGGGCTCGGCTTCGTTGATGGGGCCTGCAGGAGCGGGTCCCGCAAGCGCGGTGGCAACCGCTCCAGGAGTGGCCGCCGCCCCGGCTTCCGCCAAAAAAGGTGACTGCGTCAACTGCTACCGCTGCGTGCAGGTCTGCCCGACGGGCGTGGATATCCGCCGCGGCGTCCAGCTCGAATGCATCGCCTGCACCGCCTGCGTGGACGCCTGCGACGAGGTCATGACCCGGTTGGGCAAACCCACAGGCCTGATTCGTTACACCTCTGAAGTTGAGCTGGCCGGCCAGCCCCGCAAGCTCGGCATCCGGCCACTGCTTTACGGCATGGCGCTTTCGGCGATCTTCATCGGACTGGTCATCACGCTCGATACGCGCAAGATGATCGAGTGGACGTTCATTCGCGCGATCAATACTCCTTATCAGGTCACCACTCATCCGGTGAGCGGCAAGGAGGAGATCGTCAACCACTTCCGCGTCGATCTGGCCAATCAATCCTTCAATCCCATGAATATCGTCATCACCGCGCCCGAGGAGTACGCCGACCGGATCACGGTGGTTTCCGCGGACTTGCCCATGAAGCTCGAGCCCGGCACTCAGCGACGCGCCAATCTCTTTATCCGCTTCCCCAAAGAGCTGTTGACCCATGGCGCGGCCCGCCTGCCGCTGGAAATCGAGGCCAAGCAAAGTCCGGCTCCTTCGCGCGGCCCGATCGGCGTTCACTACCGTCAGGAGCTTCCCTTTGTCGGCCCTTTCAACTGAGCTGACACAGCAGCTGGCCCAGTTCTCCCTTTTACTCGGAAAGTGGATTCCCCTCACCGTGTTTGTGGCCGGCATCCTGGGGAGTCTGCATTGCACCGCGATGTGCGGCCCCCTGGTGCTAGCGGCGACGATACCTTCACCTTCACCTTCGGATTCGGGCGCGGCGGGGCAAGTTCCAAAAGGCGCAGGTTCGACGAATGCCGGCTTGATCGCCGCCTATCAGTCCGGACGCCTCCTGGGTTACTCCGTTCTCGGCGCACTGGCCGGATCCTTGGGCGCGGGCGTTTTTTCGGGCATGGCCGGAACCGCGTTGAGCTGGATCTCCACCGCTTTGATCGCTGTGGCCTTTGGTCTACTCGCTTGGAAGGCCTGGCGAGGCGAGCCGCCACACTTGCTACCCGCCACGCTCTCCCAGGGGCCGCTTCGGCGGCTTCTCGGGGCACGGACACTGCCGCCCTTTGCGCGGGCCGGCGGCGTGGGCCTGCTCTCGGCACTTTTGCCCTGCGGCTGGCTCCACAGCTTCGTGCTAGCCGCCGCGACGACGCGATCACCTCAGGCGGGCGCAGTGCTGTTGGGGGTGTTCTGGACCGGCACGCTGCCGGCGCTTTCGCTCGCGCCGCTATTGATCCGCAAACTGCTCAATCCCTTGCGCCGCACGGCACCCCGGGCTTCGGCCGTTCTACTCCTTTTGGCCGCGCTGGCCTCAATCGGTCTGCAGTGGGCGCCTCGCGCAATCCAGCAGGCTCGCCTGTCCTCGGGCGCGCCTCAAGGGCAGCCCATCCCGGGCGATCCGAGCTGCCACAGCGCTGCGCCATGAGTCCAAAAGCTCAGCGGGCCGCGTCGGCTTCTCCGCGGCCCCTGCCGGCACTTCCCTGACGGTCCGAGCTAGCGGGTTGAATATCGGAAAACGCGCGCATCGCCTTATACAGCTTCGCATTGAACGCGATCTCTTGTTTGCGCGAAGCGCAGGCCGTCGGAGGATTCGAGACATACGGACCGATGTAAGCCCGATCCACATCATCCAAGACGAGCGGGCGCCCATCGGCAGTAAAGCAATCCTTGAGCACTCGGATCTTTGCTTCGAGTCGGCAAAACTTCTCGAGCTTGCCGTTCACTTCGAACTGCAATTGAAACGGCGCATCGGACGGGCCGACCAGCTTCAAACTCTTTGCCCCAATCGCCGTATCGACTTTAAAGCCCGTATAACGCGCCAACTTGACGTGATCGAGATAAAGGCAGGTCAAAAGCCGCGGAAAATCCGTAATCCGGCGCGAACGCTCAGAGGCCATGATCACGCCGAGAATCGGATAGAGCGTCGACATCGCGGCGCAACCCGCCGTCGCCACCAGAGCCTGCCCTGGAACGAATGCCTTTTTAGCGGTCCGCTCAAAGGCGGGACGAGCGCATTGCACAGTGGCGGAAAGCCATCCCATCGCATAGGCGCCCAGCGCCGCCGCAGCCAAAGGAACAATGGCGTGAGCCTCCGGAATCAGGAAACCACTCGCGCGCCCTCCACCTTCGGCAAGCGCGCGCTCCAGTTCCTTCACGCCGGTTTCGATGGATTCGTCCGCGCGCCAAGTCCAGCGTTTGCCGTTAAACACCCAGACTGGATTCGCGCCATCGTCGCTCCGTTCCAAGCGTCCTCGGATCGCAGCCGGCCCTTCGCCCAATTCGATGACTCCGTTTTCGATCCGGACCGGCACCGGGGCACTCCGAAGAACGGGCGCAAAATGCGAACGCAGGAATGCGCGATCCGCCTCAGTCGCCTCGACGCTCAACCACTGGAGCAGCTGCTGATTGCCCTCAAATCGGCGGTAGATCTCCAACGCAAGGCGAGCGGAATTTGCAATCGCATCCACCTGCACGGCCGGTTCCTCGGCCGCCCAAGCCATTGCTGATGGGGCACCCTGGCTCTGCAGCGACAGAACGGGAGTCGCAAGCTGAGCACAGAGCAACAGTAACGACGCTCGTCTTAAATTCCCTTTCACGATCCCCTCCATTCCAGCACCTTTTCCGGTCGGCACCCTTCTCGGGGGCGCTCTTCCAGTTTAGCCTGGCCTGACGAGACAACGAAAGGACGTTACAGCGAAAGGTCGAACTTTGCCTGCCCGGTTCCGGCTTCCGAGCCATTGAGGATCACTCGATAGAGGATCTGAGCACCCGCAAGCGCCACCATGGCGCTCACACTGCAGTACTTGGTCTGGGAAAGCTCCACGGCACGAAGCGCCTTGGCAGGCGCGATCCCCTCACCTTCAATGTGAAAATCCAGCTCCACCTTCTCGAAGATATTCGGTTCTTTTGAACGCGAGATCGCCCGCGCCTCGATCCGGATCGCCGATGCAGGCTGTCGCATCGTCTTGAGGATGGATGCGACATCAATGCCGGTGCAGCCACAGACCCCGGCCAGCGCCGTTTCCTTGGGTGACGGGCCGATATCGCCCCCCCCGACTCCTTCTTGGCGTCCATGACGATCGAATGGCCACGAACCTGGGCGGTGAATGCCAATCCGCCCTTCCATGCACAGCTGAGCTTCATTTCTGACCTGCCTGACATGATGGATCTCCTGATCTTTTCGCGGACTCCAAACTTCGCTCGTTCCAGATCTGCGCCCAGTCCCCCGGCGGGTCCAGTAGAAAAGTCAGCGCGACTTCTTGCTCGCCCGACTGGATACCTTTTTAGCGGATTTGGACGCCGAGACCTTTTTGAAGTATTCCTTAGAGAATGCCTTGACTCGCCGGATATCCAACGGTGCTCCCGCTCGGCCGCCCGTTCGGAGCGCCGAGCTCACGATAATGCCGAGCTTCAGGCGCTTCAGCTCCGAGAGGGCCTCGATCGAAGCGCCACTTCCGACATAGACGGGCACATCGAGATCCGCGGCAATACGAGCGGCCAATTCCAGCTTGGCTGACTCCACGGGTTTGCCGGTTCCCGATCCCGAAACGATGACCCCATCAGCCAGCCCCCGCTTGACGCAATCCTCCATCGCGGACGTCAGATCATCCGCACTCAAAGTTCGCGCATGTTTGACCAGCACATCCGCGAGAACCCAGGTCGCTGCTCCGAGACGTGCGCGCTCCCGCATTAAAAACGCGGCATCTCCTTGGATCAGTCCCTGGTCGGCGGCAATCACCCCGGTCAGCGCATTGATCCGAACGAACTCACACCCCGTCACTCCTGCGATTGCCAGAGCGGAACGCCCGTCATTACGAAGAACATTGATCCCGATCGGGATACGAACCGCCTCGCGCACCGCCGCAGCGATCACCGACAAAGACGCGATCGTCTCCGGGGGAACTACGTTCGAGTAAAAAGGGGCATCGCCAAAGTTTTCCAAAATGACGGCATCAAAGCCCGCCGCTTCCAACGCGCGAGCCTCTTGCACCGCTCGAAACCCCGCGGCTTCAAGAAGCGCTCGAGGATCGCTTCCCTGGCCCCCTGGAGCCCCAGCAAGCGCAGGAAGATGTACAACACCAATCAGTTGCGGCGCATTCTTCATGAAAAGCTCGAAGCCTTATTTGAACTTCTTGAAGAGCTTTGCAAAGCCGCTCGACTTCTTTTCAGAAGGCCCACCCGCAGGCGCTGAAGAGGACGAAGACTCGGCTCCAGGAGTCGACTCGAGAAGTTTCTGCGCCTGATCCGTCGATATCTTGCCCTGCGCGGCGGCCTTGGCCACGAGCGCGCGCGCTTCGTCTTCGGTCATCGTGGAAGCAGGAGCGCTTTCGGCTTCAATCGCCGATGGTTCGGCGCCGCCCATTCCCGCCATGCCGGGCAAACCGCCGGGCATCTGGAAGTCCTTGAGCAGATCATGAAAAGCCGGCGGTAGCGAAGCCTCGAATTCCGCAGCTTCGCGCCGGACATCCTTGCCCGCCATCGCGCGCTGCATAATCGATTGCAGGCGCTGGAGCTGACCCTTGGGGAGACGCTGCATCAGCTGCGCGACCTGCAGCATCGTCTGATTTTGCTCCGGAGAGAAGCCGGCGGCACCCTCCTTGCCAGACTGAGCGGCTAGAGCAGCGAACGGATTCGCGGCGCCAGCCGACGGGTCCGACTTGGGCGCGCTCAGTTTGGGCGCGGCATCGACGCCATGGCAGCGCTTGTACTTCTTGCCGCTGCCGCAAGGACATGGCTCATTTCTTCCGACGGTCGGCTGCGAAGCGCCAGAGGGAGTTGAAGAGGCCAAAGGGAGATTCTGCGATGGGTCTTGAGTCATATAAATCCGCTCTTAGCATCAAAGGGGGCTTGGGGAAAGACTTGACCCTCCTGCCGGGCGGCCTTAGTGTTCCCAAAGTGAATCTCTTGACTCGCAGGGTCGTGGCTCTTTGCGCTCTCATTTATTTCGTGGCCCAGATCTTTTTCTTGGCCTACATCCAGTTTCCCAAAGGCAGAAACTTCGATGAGTTTCACTACGTCCCCTCAGCCAAGCAGTTTCTCGAGCTCAAGCCCAATCAAAACTACGAACACCCGCCCCTGGCCAAGGAGCTGATCGCCGTGGGCATCGCCGTGGGTGGCGACCGCCCTTTTGGCTGGCGTTTGATGAGCACCGTCTTTGGAGCGCTCACCTTGGTCGGAATGTTCCTCTGGGGTTTGGCCGTGTTCGAGAAAGAAGAGGCCGCCTGGCTAGTGACCGCATTGACGGCCGTCAATCAGCTTCTTTACGTGCAGGCCCGAATCGGGATGCTCGACACCTTCATGTTCGCGTTTTTAGCCTGGGCACTCGCCGCTTTCGCGGGCGCCTGGAAAGTTGGGCAGGCACCCGGCACCACGCAAAAGCTTTTGTATTTCTCAGGCGCGATGTTCGGTTTGGCGACCGCCTGTAAATGGTTTGCGGTGCTGCCTTGGCTGGCCTGCGGGGGCCTGGTGCTTGGAGTCCGCCTGCTTCAACGCTGGGGCACCCGCTTTGACACGCGCGAGCAGCCTGAATCCGAAAGCGATTGGTACCATCCCCAGCTCTGGAAGGACGTGCCGCTCCGCACCTGGCTCATCGGCCTGATTGCCATACCCATCGCCTGCTACTACTTCACGTTCATTCCCTACTTCTTCATCCCCGGAATGCACTTCGGAGTGACGGATTGGCTCTTCACTTATCAGAAGAACATGTACGAGGGTCAGTTGCGCGTGGTCGGCTCGCACCCTTATCAGAGCACCTGGACAAGTTGGGCCCTGATGCTCCGACCCATCTGGTACGCGTTCGACAAGGAAGGCCCCCATCCCGAAACCGTCCGTGGCGTGATCCTATTGGGCAATCCCCTGATCATGTGGGGCGGCCTCTGGGCGATCCTCATGTGCCTCTGGGGCTGGATCGAGGAGCGGCGCCGAGAAGCCTTTCTCATCCTCTTCACCTATGCGGTCTTTTATCTCAGCTGGGCAGTGGTGCCGCGAAAAGTCGCGTTTTACTATTACTACTATCCCGCCGGCATGACCCTAAGCCTGGCTCTGGCCTATGCGTTGATGCGCCCGGAGCTTCGAAACCTCAAGTGGCTCCGGTGGAGCGTCGTGGCCGCCTGCCTCGGCATCTTTGTCTACTTCTTTCCGATTCTGGGCGCGGTGAGAATTCCCGCCGAGACGTTCCGGAAGTGGATGTGGCTGCAAAGCTGGATCTGACTGATCGGGGCGCCCCGATCATTCCGCTCCGTCGAACCGAGCTTGCGACCCAGCCTGGGACTGATTTCTAAAAAGCGCTTCATAGGCACGGAAGGCGTAGCGCGTCTTGAGACCCAGACGCTTTTGAATCTCTTCCTGATTCACTCCTTCGCGATGCCAGCGAAGCACGGCGGTGTGACGAATCGCGCGTGGAGTCAGGTCATTCATCGAAAATCGGGCCTCATAAGACTTGAGCAAGAGCTCGACTCCACGAGGCGTGATCGCGCCTCCCAGCGGACCGAACTTGTTAAATCCCTGGAACACACTGCTCGATCGACCGTTACCCAGGGTTCGCAGGGTCTCGAGCGAATCCCAAAGCTCACGTCCCACGGGAGCCGCGACGCTCAACGTGCGCGAGTTCTTGCCCGCAATCTCAATATTCAAAACGCCGGACGCGGTGAGAGACCACTGATCGAATCGAAGAGTGGCCACCTCGCTCACGAGCGCTCCCGTCTCCAACAAGGTCCAAAGCAGCAGGCGGTTGCGCGCCTCGAGCACCGAGCTCGACGGAAGCTCCCGGATCCTGCGCATCAGATCCTCGAAATCCACCGTCAGCGGCACCCGCTCAATTTTGTGCGGCGTGGGAACCTTGCGGGCAATTCCTTCGGGCAAACGCTTGCGCGCAAACAGGTAATGAAGAAACTTCTGCACCGTTAGAAGCTTTCTACGTCGAGTATTATTCTTAAGACCTGCGCGTTTCATCCACTGATGAAAGCGATCCAGATCCGCCGGGCCGATTTCGGCGAGCTTGACCGGCTTGTCTCCCAGCTCGGTGCGAAGAAATCGATCAAAGTGCAGCAGATCGAGACGGTAGTTCTTGATCGTGTGCAGAGCTTTTCCGGTGCCCTCGAGGTGACCGACGAAACTTTTGAGTGCGTAGGAAAACTCCGCGGGCTTCGGGGTCTTGCGCCCCTTCGCTGAAGAAGCGCGGCCATTATGATCGACAGAATGACGAGTCGTTAGTTTTTTGCTCATCGCTCATCACATTAATGTTGATCTTTTCTCCCTGTCAATTACCTTGGATGCTCAGATACGAAAGGATATCCCTGTGAAAATTTTCCGCTTCTCGCAGTCACTCCCGATGTGCGCCACTGTCGTCGCACTCCTTGCGGCCACTTCCTGCACCAAGAACACTCAAGCTCCCGCCGGAAGCGCGCAAAGCGCATCGCAGGGCGGCGCCCCGAGCGGCGACGTCATCAAGATCGGCGAAGTCGGTTCCATGACCGGCAGCGAGGCCACCTTTGGTAACTCGACCCATCAAGGCATCGAGCTTGCCGCCAACCAGATCAACGCCGCGGGTGGTATCAAGGGCAAGAAGATCCAGATCATCTCTCTCGACGATCAAGGCAAGCCGGACGAAGCGGCGACCGCCGTCACCAAGCTGATCACCCAGAACGGCGTGAGCGCAATTCTGGGCGAAGTGGCCTCCTCGCGCTCGATGGCCATGGCGCCGATCGCCCAAAATCACAAAGTCCCGATGATTACGCCCTCTTCGACCAATCCCAAGGTGACCGAACTGGGCGACCACATCTTCCGCGTCTGCTTCATCGATCCCTTCCAAGGCACGGTGATGGCCAAGTTCGCTCTCTCCAAAGGCTGGAAAAACATGGCTGTGCTGACGGATGTGAAGGAGGACTACAGCGTGGGCCTCAGCCAGCACTTTAAAGAGTACTATTCC
>CAYXVB010000092.1:0-3421 GCA_964467785.1 uncultured Bacteriovoracaceae bacterium | reverse complement strand
TCAAGAAAGTCGCGATTCTCCGCGACATCAAGAATGACTACTCGGTCGGCCTGTCGAACTTCTTCGCCGAGACCTTCAAGAGGCTCGGTGGCGAAATCATCGTCGATCAGAGCTACAGCGCCGGCGACATCGACTTCAAGTCGCAGCTCACCGCGATCCGCGCCAAGGCGCCCCAGGCGATCTTCGTGCCGGGCTATTACACCGAAGTGGGTCTCATCGCCCGTCAGGCTCACGAGCTGGGACTTAAGGTGCCGCTGATGGGCGGCGATGGCTGGGATTCCCCCAAGCTGACCGAAATCGGCGGCAAGGCGATGGACGGCAACTACTTCTCCAACCATTACTCGTCGGAGAATCAGGCTCCCAACATCCAGGAGTTTATCTCTAAATATAAGGCGGCATACGGCACGGTTCCGGACGGACTCGCGGCCTCCGGATACGATGCGATGAAAGTCCTGGCCGACGCCATGAGCCGCGCCAAATCGCTCTCGTCGCAGGATGTGCGCGACGCAATCGCCCAGACCAAGGATTACCAGGGCGTGACCGGGATGATCACGATCAATGAAAAGCGCGACGCCGTGAAATCCGCGGTCGTCCTCAAAGTGGAAAACGGCCAGACGAAGTACCAAACCACGATCAACCCGTAACATGATCGAATTCGTCCAACATCTGATCAACGGATTGTCACTAGGGAGTATCTATGCGCTGATCGCCTTGGGTTACACCATGGTCTTCGGCATTCTCCAGCTGATCAACTTCGCCCACGGCGACGTGTACATGCTCGGTGCGTTCATCGGCATGTACACCGCCCGGGCCCTCAGTTCGGGAGGCTCCCCCACCGGGATCGGGAGCCTTCTGTTGACCCTGGTCGCCGCGATGATCGGCTGCGCGGCGATGGGCTTCTTGATCGAGCGGGCGGCTTATCGGCCACTCCGAAACGCCCCACGCATCAACGTGCTCATCACGGCCGTGGGCGTCTCGCTCTTTCTTGAATTTGCAGGCCAGCTCGTCTTCGGCGCGGACCCAAAGTTCTTTCCGCAGATCTATGCGCCGGAAGTGGACTGGAACCTCGGCGAGCTCCGGATCAATCCATTGCAAGTCATCGTTTTCGTCATCTCCATTGCACTGATGGCGCTCCTGCAAACGATCATCTTTAAGACCCGGCTCGGCCGGGCGATGCGCGCGACGAGCTTTAGCCATGATCTGGCAAGCCTTATGGGCATCCCCACCAACCGCGTGATCTCAGCGACCTTCATGCTGGGCTCCGCCCTCGCGGGGGCGGCCGGCGTACTGGTCGGCCTGGTCTATCCCAAGATCGAGCCGCTCATGGGCATCATGCCCGGACTCAAGGCCTTCGTGGCCGCGGTCCTGGGCGGCATTGGTAATGTGACGGGTGCGGTGGTCGGCGCGATCCTCCTTGGCGTGGCCGAGGAGTTCGTGGTCGGCTACTGGGCTCCGACTTACCGGGACGCCCTGGCGTTTGCGATCCTGATTGGCATCCTACTCTTTCGCCCCACGGGCCTCCTGGGCTCGCGCAGAACGGAGAAGGTATGACGCTGCAATCGGCAAGCAATGCCTCGGGAATCCGCTCCCTCAGGCCCTGGCTGATCGCGCTGGCCGCCGCCGTCTTGGCCCATGTGACGCTCACGGGCCGGATGGATCCATACTACTTCACAATCCTCATGTACGCCGGGATCAACATCATCCTGGCCGTGAGTCTGAATCTCGTCAACGGCTTCACGGGGCAGTTCTCGATGGGCCACGCCGGTTTCATGTCGGTCGGCGGTTACACCGCGGCCTTTCTCACCACGACCGCGCAGTCCTATTATCCCGCGCTGATGGAAGATCCGATCGCCTCGAACCTGATCTTCCTGGCCGCACTCTACGCCGGCGGCCTGACGGCAAGCTTCGCCGGCTATATCGTCGGCCTACCGTCACTGCGGCTCAAAGGTGATTACCTCGCGATCGTGACACTCGGCTTCGGCGAGATCATCCGCGTGGTGATCCTCAACATCGATGCCATCGGTGGCGCGCGCGGCCTGCCCAACATCCCGGCGCTCACTTCGATGGGCCTGGTCTATTCGGCGGTCGTCGTGACCGTTTTCACGGTCTGGCGCCTGACCCGCTCCGCCCATGGACGCTGCTTCCTCTCGGTCCGCGAGGACGAAATCGCGGCCGAAGCCATGGGCGTCAACACCACCCGCACCAAGGTCCGCTCCTTCGTGATCGGTGCCTTTTTCGCGGGCGTCTCCGGCGGGCTCTTCGCGCACTATCTCCGCTACCTCAACCCGCAGACCTTTGACTTCAACCGCAGCTTCGAAGTGATCATCATGGTCGTCCTTGGCGGCATGGGCTCGATCTCGGGCTCGGTTGTCGCGGCCGTCTTCCTCACGGTGATCCGCGAGGCGCTGCGCCCGCTTCAGGAGCTCACCCGGATCGACTTCCGCATGGTGATCTACTCACTCATGCTGATCCTTCTCATGCTCACTCGGCCCAACGGGCTCTTTGGCACTCAGGAGATCACCGAATGGATCGCGAAGTTCAGATCCCGTAAGAGCACCGCCAAGGAGATCGCATGACCGCGACGGGCGCACCGGCTCTTGAGCTGCAAGGACTGTCCATGCATTTCGGCGGCCTGAAGGCCGTCAATGATGTGAGCCTCACGGTTCCGTGCGGAGCGATCTTTGGCCTGATCGGCCCGAACGGCGCCGGCAAGACCACGGTCTTCAACATGCTGACCGGAGTCTACAAGCCCACTCTTGGCAAGGTCCTGGCCCGAGGCCAGGAGGTCTCTGGACGAAAACCTTGGCAGATCACCCGTTCCGGCGTGGCGCGCACCTTCCAGAACATCCGGCTGTTCAAGGATCTCTCGGTCACCGACAACCTTCGAGTGGCCATGGACGCGGATCCTTCTCGCCCCTGTCATGGGATCATCCCCACGATTTTCCGCACCCCCGGCGTCGTGGAAACCGAACGAGCCAATGACAGCTGCGTTCAGGAGCTTCTCACGCTCTTTAAGCTCTCCGAACGTCGCGATTGGTTGGCGCGCAACCTGCCTTACGGGGACCAACGCCGTCTCGAGATCGCCCGCGCCATGGCGACCGGAGCGCGTATCCTGCTTCTCGACGAGCCAGCCGCCGGCATGAACGCGCACGAGACCGCGGAGCTTATGGCGACGATCCGCCGCCTGCGCGACGAATTTGGAATGACGATCGTTCTGATCGAGCACGACATGAAGCTGGTGATGGGCATCTGCGAGCGTATCGCGGTGCTGGACTACGGCGTCAAGATCGCCGAAGGCACCCCCGCCGAGATCCAGCGTCATCCCAAGGTCATCGAGGCCTACCTCGGAAAGGCGGCTGCCGAGCATGCAAGCTCCTCGGGCTGAAATGGACAACGCCGAAACGCTTCTCGAGTTCGACCG
>CAYXVB010000091.1:4451-14507 GCA_964467785.1 uncultured Bacteriovoracaceae bacterium | reverse complement strand
TGCTCAAGATCGCCAAGGAGCCGATCTCTCTCGAGACGCCGATCGGTGAAGAGGAAGATTCATACTTGGGCGATTTCATCGAGGACAAGAAGATTATCAATCCGGCCGAAGCCGTGATGAACATCAACCTGTCCGAACAGACCCGCAAGGTGCTCGCGACGCTCACGCCGCGCGAAGAAAAAGTTCTACGTATGCGCTTTGGTATTGGCGAAAAGTCCGACCACACCCTCGAGGAAGTGGGCCAGGATTTCTTCGTCACCCGCGAGCGTATCCGTCAGATCGAGGCTAAAGCGCTGCGCAAGCTGCGCCATCCTTCGCGCGCGAAGCTGCTTAAAGCTTTCGTGGATTGATCATCCGGCCCGGAGGGCATTTCGACTTCCGGTCTGTTTTGAAGGGAGACGTGTTTCTACATGGCTCATTCGTCAAACATGCCAGGCAAGCCGAGCAAGAAGGTCATCATTGAGCACATCCAGGCTTATCTCTCCGATGAGCTTGCGTCGCTGTCGGGCAGCCCTGATGCAGGCGCTGGCGCGCGAGCGACCGAGATTGAAAAGCAGCTCGTGATGTTCCGATTCCTGCCTTTGCGGGATTACTCGGGTCCCGATGAAGTCGCGGTGCCTTCGGCTTTGCTGGAACTGGAGTATGGCGGGCGAGAAGCGTTTTACTTTCTCGTGCCGTCGGGAGGTGGGCTGGTGATGCGCATTGACGATCGACCAGTCCAAGTGATCACGCCGCAATCACCGCTCGGGACGGCTGTGATGGGCCGAAAGGCCGGCGAAGAAATCGAAGTCGAGGTCGGAGGCGGCGTGCGCCGTTATCGCGTGAAATCGATCTCATGAGGCAGTCCCTTGGATTGCCTTGTTATTTGCCCTGCAGTCCGGGCGGCGCGGTTTCCACGCTTTGCTGCTGATGGGGGAAGTACTCATGGGGAACATGGACGCCGCGGCGGGCGATCTTTTCGGTCATGATCGAGGTCTTCATCCCATGGCTTGCGATCAGATAGGCGACCGAGCATGCTCCCAGCATGGGAACGAGTCCTACCGGTTGTTTCGTGATCTCAAAGGCAAAGATGACTGAAGCGAGTAGTGCATGGGAGCAGCCGGCAAACATTGCGGCCATTCCGACTAGCGCGGCGGCGTGAACGTCCACTCCAAGGCCCGGCAAGAGTGCGGCCGCAGTTTTGCCGGCGATCAACCCGAGGCCAGAGCCGATGGTCAGCAGCGGCGCCAATGTTCCGCCTGAGGTGCCGCTGCCGAGCGCGATCGCCCAGGACAAGAATTTCCAGAAAACCAGCCCGGCTACGAAGACGATGGTTACGTCACCGCCCAGAAAGGCGGAGATATTGGTGTATCCGACCCCCAGAGTTGCCGGGCGGATCAGCCCGATGATACCGACCGCCAGGCCACCGATCGCCGGCCACCAAAGCCAATGTATGGGTAACTTCTCGAATTGATCCTCGACCCAATAGACCGACTTGGTAACAACGATCGAAAGAAAGCCGAATGCGACGCCCATCAAAAGATAGAAGAGAAGTGAGGAGGGCGTAGGCGTCTGGAGCGCGGGCATATTGATAAAGGGCTCGATACCGGCGTCGGCAAAGCGGAGTGTGGCGGCAGTCGCGCTGGCGAGGGCGACGGGGATGAATGACTTTGGGCGGAACTCGAACAGGAGCAGCTCGATCGCGAGAATCACGGCTGAGATTGGGGTGCCGAAAATTGCGGTCATTCCCGCGGCGGCTCCGCTGGCCAGGAGGACTTTGCGTTCGTAGGGAGAAACCGCAAGTATCTGGCCGCAGACTGATCCCAAGGCGCCTCCGGTCGCGATGATAGGCCCTTCGGCTCCGAACGGTCCTCCGGATCCGATCGAGATCGCGGCGGAAAGCGGCTTGAGAAGCGCGATGCGTTTGGGAATCTTGCTTCCGCGCAGGAGGATGGTTTCCATGGCCTCGGGAATTCCGTGGCCACGAATGGCCGGGGAGCCGAATCTTGCCATAAGCCCCACGAGTAGTCCGCCGATGACCGGTATGAACACGCCCCGCGCGCCCAGCTCGTTTGACGCGGGGCTGATGTCGGTCACCTCGAATCTCTGGAAATAGAAGATGTTCGTCAGGAAGGCGATGCTGACTATCAGCGACTTCGCCACGAGCATCGCGACGCCGCCCAGGGTGATCGCCAGGACGCAGATGAAAAAGAGCCGTCTTCTGCCGGTGAGATTGGCTTCAGGATGATGGTGATTCGTCGACGGAGTCTTCATTTCGCCTCTTTTTGTCGTCTTCAAAGAACAGAGACGCGGGTTCGGTCTCGAGTTCCGCGCCGCGGACCACTTTTTCCAGTAGACGGGCGAGTTGAGTTTTTTCGTCTTGGGATAAGAGCGAGATGCCTTGCATCAGTCGATCTTGAACCACGGTGCCGGATCGCTCGGCGATACGCCTGCCTGCGGGAGTCACGGCGTGCAGGGACTTTCGGCGGTCGGTCGGAGAAGGCTTCTTGCCGAGGAATCCATTTTTAACCAGCAGGGAGAGAACGACTGAAACCGAGCTTTGATCAGTGTTCGTGCGCGCGGCGACTTCGTTCACGCAAAGGGCCTCCGCGGGCCCGAAGCGTTGAAGCACATAGAGCTGCGCCCCGCTCAGGCCGCAGCGGGATTGCATCTGCTGCGAGTTCAGTCGAAGAGCGCGCACGATGCGGCGAATGGAATTCAAAATGGATCGGGTATCAGACACCTTGCCTAGCTTATATGGGATCCCATATAAATGGTCAAGCGGCCGCGGGGGCCCAGCCCATGGCGCTGATTGAGTCAGTTTTTGGGCCGGTCGCCGGGCTTCGGGGCGTCAGCAGCCCTTGGGGCCTCATCGTCCTTGACGGAGGGACTGGAGAGCGGCGCATCGTTGCCATGATTGCTCTCGCCCCTGGCCTGTCGGATGGTGTCGTTGGCCTTGCGCAAACGCTGCACGACCGCGGTGATGATCGCTTTCATGTAGTCGGGCACTTTTTCGTAAATTCTGTCGAGGCCTTCAAAGGGGATCTCGAGAATCGTGACGTCCTTGATGGCGACGGCGGTGGCGCTGCGGGGGGCGCGATCAAAAAACGAAAGCTCGCCCAGGACTTCGCCTTCATGAAGCCGGGCGATCTCGATCATCTGCAATCCGCGCATGCGTCGGATGGAGATCTGTCCGCTTTGGGTTAGGTAGAGTGAGTCGGACTGATCGCCTTCTTTGAAGAGGATCTCCTCTTTATGGAGGCGACGAACGCTGGTTAGCGGATGATTTGATCCCGGATTTCCGTTTTCGCTCACCATGTTTCCATGGTGACAGTTTGTCCGCGTTTGTCCAGTCGGTAAAAGCTCAGGGACCGTGGCGCATAGGATAACGGCCGCCGCGTGAGCGGGCCGGAGATCCGGCGCCCAGACTGAACAAATTGAGTATGCCGCGAATAATGAGATACCCCGCCCAAGCAGCGAAAAGGAAGCCGACGATCGTTATTCCTGCGAACATCAGCAATGCCAAGATAAGAATGCCGGTGATCGGGGCGAGAATGCCGCGGGGTTGGAAGACACGGGTCCTGAACGCTGGGCCTTTTTGTCGGATGCGTTCTTGTTGATGGTTGCCGCCGATCTCGCAGCCGTCACGATCGAGGAGGATTCCTTCGTGGACGGGTATATCGTCGGTCCGGTGATCAGCTTGAGACTTCATGGAAGACCTCATACCACAAAGGTCCGGTGGAATGGAGATCTGCGCAGTGCGTCTTTGTTCTTGAATTTACAGTAAAATTTCTGGCACCTGGTCCCAGCGGAGCTGATAGCTCCAGTGGCCGTCCTTGCGGGCGACTTGAGAGAGGGAGGCGGCGACGTTCATTGCCCGCCCGGTCTTCGGATCGAGCAAGTTCAGAACGAGCCGGGAGCGCTCGGCAAAGACCGGCCCGGCTTCCTCGTGTTCCTCGCAGATCAGCTCGCATCCAGATTCAGTGAGCGACGAAAGGTTGCCCGTGACCAGGTGATGGAAATCGTGCATGACGACTTCTACGGGGCGGGCCGGGCTGATCGTCGATGGAGCTCGACGTTGGCGCGATGGAGGCGGCACCTCAGGGGATGCGAGGCTGGCTCCGACGGCCGTTGGGGGAGCCGAAGGCATGGGGTGAATGGATTCCCAGCCGCGCGCGGGAGATTCAAACAGATAAGCGTAGCCGTAGATCTCGCCGCTTGAGCGCATGGCCTTGAGCTCGGTTTCGCTGATCGGGCCGAAGGTCTGTCCGGCGCGTGAAAGATAGATGGCGTTCATTTGCTCTTCTCCTTCATCTTCAGAGCGAGGTAGCGATCCCTGTTCGAGCAGTTGTCGTTGAGGTCGGCTTTGAACGAGCCGAGCTCGTCTTCCCAGACTTCGGCAGATTCCTCGACGAAGTTCGAGGAGCGCCCCCAATCCCAGACCTGCGAAGCGGCCGCGGACTCTCCTTCGGTCTCGAGCTTGGCGAGCATCTTCTTGTAATCGGGGTGCGAGTTCTGCCAAATGATGTCTTGGCTCGCCCCGTTGTAGATTTCGACTTCGACAAGCTGGATGTTTTCGGCGATCTCGTCGAGCTGCTCCAGCATGCGCTGGTTGCGCGCCTGGAGGTCCTTGTTGATCGCGGCGACGAGCCGCTGATAGGTGGGTTGCACTGATTTTTGGTGGCTCGCCAGGATTGTGCGCCAGACCGGCGCGCCGGCTTGCATGCGGCGATAGCGCACGAGCTTGTCGCGGAGGTCGTAGAGTTTGGCGGTGAGCTGGGGTGGAAGCGGCTCGTCCGGGTTGCGCGACTTCTGGGCTTCCGCCTTGGCCGCCTTGAGGGCGGGGCGAATTTCCTTGATGAGGTTCACCACCTGCATCGCGAGCTGTCGCTGCACAACTCCGCCGGATTTTCCCATTGCAGCGATGGCGCCTTTTTCCTGATTGAGCAGATTGATCTCGTCCTGGCTCGCGATGAAGAGTGGGGATTTGACCCATTCGCTTGCCACGCGGACCGGGGTTTTCCCTGTCTTGCGAAGGAAATCCAGCGCGAGCGGATAGAGATTGGAGGTCTTGCCTTCGTTTTTCCAGCGGGCAAGCCAGCGGAAGGCGTCTTCGTAGTGCTTGCGGAAGACGGCCGCGGCGCGCACCGATTCGGGATATTGGCAGATCTCGTTGAGGGCCATCGCCATGACCATCGGACCTTCGGGCGCGAAAGTATGGCGCATTCCGCCGGCCTGCATGCTCATCGCTGTGCCGATTGATTCGTTGTACTTTTCGGCCATGAGATAGGCCCAGGACAGCTCGGAGAGCGAGGCAGCGAGGTCGTTTGAGCGCTTGTCGACCATCCGATATTGCTGGGCGGCTTGCACGTAATCGCCATAGCCGTAGAGGGCGCGAGCGTAGATCATGTGCGCGGTGTTGGAGTAGGGCTTAAGCGCGGCGGGTGGATTGGGCGTCTCGAAGAAGCGCTTCATCTCCTGCATCGTCTTTGAGTACTCATTGCGTTTGGAGTGCCAGAGCGCCCTGCCAAGCGCGCTGTATGAGGGGCTGCCCGCCATCAGAGCTAGAGTCTTGTCGATCTCGGCGGGCTGGGGCTTGTCGGCGGAAAGCTGGAGGCGGAGCAGGCGGTGGGCGGCTTCCCAGACGGTAGGATTCTGGCCGCGTTCGCCGAGGCGCGCGTACACGGGTTGCGGGATCTCGAGACTCGGATAGCGTTCGGAGATCCGGAGCATGCAGTCGAGTGCGGCGAGCTGGACTTGCGCGGTCTCGGAATCAGGAGCCCGCGAGGCCAGCGAGGCAAAGCCGAGATGGGCGACATGAATGAGCTGCGATTGGAAGAGCGCGCGGGAGATCCAATATTCGCTCAGAGCGCGGGTCTCCTCGTTGGCCGCGAAGCGGCGATAGGTGAGCGCGTTGGCGAATCCGAGCACGGGCTGGTCTTTACCGGTGATGAAAGATTTGAAGTCGCGCCCAATGTCCTCGCGGATCGCCGAACCGATGTTCCAGAACTCACCGGGTTGGCAGGCATTGCGGTAGCTGCTGGGTGGCGGCGGACTTCCATTGCCGGCCGCGGCGGCTGGAGCGGCCGCGGAGCCCGTGGCCAGCAAAAGCGAGCCGAGGGCCGCCATGCTGATGGAGAGGTAGCCGTGTTTTTTCATTTCTTAAAGACCTCGAAGAAGAAGTCCACGCCCGCGGTGATCGCGTTGGAGTAGTTGACCCGCGTGCCGACGGTTTGGCCGATCTGCGGAGTGATGACTTTTTCGACAATGTTCTCGTTGTAAAGCATCAGGCGATAGTCCACGCGGAGCGACGCGCGCTTGGAGAGGAAGAAACGCTGGCCGATGCCGAGGTGCCCGGTGAGAAAGTTACCGTTCTCGGTGCCGGTCATCCCCGCGCCGGCAAGGAGGTGGAGGTCATAGTAGATGATCGATTTGCCGATCACCGACAGCTTGCCGTAGAGGATGCTGCCGGCGATTTCGCCTCCGTAGTAGGCGTACTGCGGGTTGGAGTTGATGGCGCCGCGATTCTGACTCTGATAGGTGAGGAGTGCTGAAGAAGGAGACGAGATCGAGCGCCATGCCAGGGCGGACAGGGAGATGTATTCGCTGAAGTGGTAGCCCAGGTTGAACCCGTACGCGCTGTTGTTGTAGAAGGGGTCGGATGTGATCGCTCCGCCGAGCACGCCCAAGGTAATTTTGTTGGCTTTGGAGTAGGCGCGATTCTGCACGACGCCCATTTCGTTTTCGTCGCCGCGGGCCCAGTATTTTTCCTTGATCTGATCGACGTTGACGACCGAGCCTTCGAGTGTCGGCTCGGCGGGCGCCGTCGGGGCCTTGGCGGAGCCCTTGGGGGCGTCGGCGCCCCAGGCATTGAGGCTGGCGAGCTGGGTCGCGAGGACGGTCACGAATGAGAGGGCTGCCAGGGATTTTTGACTGAGGCAATGTGGTTGGCGGTTCATGTGAGATTATCTCCCCAGAGATTTGAAGATGAACGGATAGCTGACCGCGACGTCGACTCCGCCGCGGGGGTTCGGGAACTTCCAGGTGACCAAGCGGCGTAGGATGCAATCGTCCAGACGGGGATCGGAGAGCGTGGAGCTCTTGACTTCGGTGGACTTGACCATTCCTTTGCCGCCGATGACGAACGCGGTCATGAGCTTGCCCTCGATGTCCGGAGTGCGGAGCATGGCGGACTCGTAACAGTAGCGAACTTCGCTCATGTGGCGATGAATGACCTCTCCAACTTCGTCCTTGGTGAGGCCTTCGTCCACGGCGGCGTTGCCGACGTCCATGCTGACGAACGCGCCACCCTGGCCTTTTACGCCGGCCTTGTCACCCTTGCCGTATCCCACACCTCCAGCGACACCGCCGGAGCCCGCTCCGCCGAGCGAGGCGACGGCGACGCTCTTGCCGGCCATCACTTCGGCGCCCGCGTTAGGCGCCGTGGCCTGGAGGGCGGCGGATTTGGAATCAAAGACGCTGCGGGCATTGGCTGATGCGCCAGCGCCGCTGACAAAGTCGGATTGCGCAAGCAGGGTGGTCATGCCGCCTTTGAGCAGCCCGCTCACCGCGTGGCTCAGCGCCTTGGCGCGGAAGGCCTGCACGACGGCGGCGTTCTGCACTTTTGCGGGGGCGTTGGCCGTCTTGGCGGCCACGTCCTTTTGTACTTCGTTGGTGATGCCGCCTGCCGCATCGGGACTTCCCGCGGCGGCGGGTTGGGCCTTGGGCTTTGCCATCACGATCTTGGCGAATTGGGGCGGCACGAGTTCTTTGGGGTCTTCCTTGGGTTTGGGCCAGAGCCAGCTCATCGCGAGAAATGCGGCCATGGCAAGCGCAGTGGCGCGCGCTGATTTTTTGAAGAGGATCCACGCCGGATCGTGAGCGTCCTCGCCGGTGCGGCTGTCGATGAATTCGGGGGCCGACGCCTGGCCAAAGCGCCAGACATTCGTGTCTTTGTAGATCTCGACTTCGGCGGCCTCTTGCGCGGAGAAGCTGAGCGCTTCGCTCTTGTTCCAGGCCCGCGCGGGCTGGCGTTTGACGCTGATCTTAAGCCCTTCCATCTGCGGCTCAAGCTTGACTGCGCCGGCCGAAGCGTCGATCCGGAACGCCGGTGCGCCAGCGACCTGGACTCGATGCTTGCCGCTCAAGGTAAGAGAGTTGCGCACCCAGGCCCCCGTGCATTCGTAGAGACGGAGCATGCCCGCTGTTCCGGCCGAGAAGGCGGGGACCACCTCCAGGACGGGACGGATCTTGAGAGTGAGGGATTTGTCACCTTGAACGGGAATCTGTAGCTCGGCTCCATTGAGGAGCGCCTCTGCGCTCAGCTCTTGCGCTCCCTTGGATTGGAGGCCCTTGCGAGTGAGCGAGAGATCGCGAACGCGGACGCCATTGGCGGTCCTTTCGATCATCCACTGGAAAGGATGGCCCAGCGTGAGCGGGCGATGGCTCTCCCAGAGTTGCGTCTTGGAGCTGCCCAGGGCGGAGGTAGTGACGATGTACGCGGCTGAGGCTTTCACTGCGTGTACCTCATGACTTTCAAGGTTTCGGCGGTCTCAGGGCGGAAGCCGGCGCGCTTGCGATAAAGGTGCGGCTTGCGGCGCTTTTTGTTCCGTTCAGAAATCTGACTCAGGGAATCGAGGGGGCGGCGGTTCATACCTTCGACGACTTCGTCATCGAAGTCGATCGCCTTGGAGCGCTTGCCTGCTTCGGCAAAAGCAAAAGCGGGCATAAGGAGTGTCGCCATTGCCACGGCAATCAGGGCAAGGGCGGCCTGGGTGATCTTTGATCTGACGGAGTAGGTAGTGGTCATCACATTCTCCTATCGGCTCTTTGTTAATGGTAATTAACAAAGATGATAAAAGCAAAGAATTGACTGGAGTTCTGTAAGTAGCTGAATATAGGCTAGAAACTAAGCAAGCAGCTTAATCGCTTTAGTTTATCAACTGATTATTCTTCGGAAAAAGCCCAGTCGAGTTGGAATGGATCAATTGTTGACTGCAAAAGTCATGTAATGATAGCCGCTCTGACATGATGAATCGAAGTATTTCACGAATGGGTTCTGCCGCTCTGATCGCGGTCGCCGCGCAATCTCTGGTTGGCTGCGGAGTGATCCGCAATATGGATGAAATGCACGACGCCACGGTGTCGATGAACAACAAGATGGATGGGACGAACTCGGCGGTCGCCAAGACTAATGACGCTGTCGAGCGAACAAATCTTTACGTCGAGACAACTTACTTCGACCTCAGGCAGGGCAACGCCAAGACGATTCGCTACAACGCGCTTGAGGAGATGGAGCGCTCGATCTCGCCCGAGGCCAAGATCGCGGCGGCCGGAGTTTTTGCGATGGGCTTTGAGTTCCAGCTCTGGACCGGCACTGGTCCGGATACTGCTTCCCGGCGGGACGGACTTTATGATGAAGCGATGAAGGAGCTCTTTCGCACGATCCAGAATTACAAGCAACTGGATCGCCCGATTGACGTCGCGTCAACGGATGGACAGATGCTGAATCTCGAGGCGATCGCGGTTACCCTGCACTTCGTGAATCCGAGCGCGATCCCGGATCCTCGCACAAGGCGCGATGCCTCCCTGCTTTCCTTGATCGAAGACACGATCGCCCGGCGCGAGGCACTGTGGAGCCTGAGCACCGCCGAGCGGGCCCGTATCCCGGACTACCAGAAGGAAATTCTCGACCATCTCGAGGACGCGGTTTATCTGCTGCAGCTCCGAGCCAACTTTCTGGCAGCGATGGTGCTGGGAAAGGTTTCGGACATTCAGAGCACGGGCTGGATTGCCAAGGCGGGCATGCTGTTTAAGGGCTGGGACGCGCGGTTGGATCGCCTCAACGTCACGCAGCTGGACTCCTGCAAGCTCTGGCTGGACGAATCCATGCGGGTGCGTGGAGAGCTGTCGTCCTGGGGATTTGAGCCGCGGATGGACTCGAAGTTGATGAAGATTTATCGCAACATGAGGACTGCGGCGACTTCGGAGGCTGCGGGGGCTGATGGTGCAAAGGCGCCTGCCCTGGATTCAGGGGTAGAGGCAAACCGGGCAAGGGCCTCGTCCAGCCGGCCCTGC